>DATCXH010000315.1:0-5772 GCA_036565925.1 Vicinamibacterales bacterium | reverse complement strand
CATCTGCGCGGCATCTTCGTCACCCTGCTGGCGCTCGCGGCCATGCTGGCGAGTTTGGTCTCGGCACGGGAGGCAACACGGGTGAACCCGTTGCTGCGACCGAGCACGCTGCCGTACGGCGTTCCACAGTTCGACCAGATACGCAGTGAGGACTTCCGAGCCGCCTTCGATCAGGGGATGCGCGAGGAGTTGGCAGACGTCGAACGCATTGCCGGCGACACTGCTCCGCCGACGTTCGCCAACACGATGGAGGCACTCGAACGCTCGGGAGAGCTGATACGACGTACGCAGCGTGTATTTACCGTCCTGCTCTCGGCGCACAGTGATGAGGCGCTGCAGAAGATCGATGCTGAGTACTCACCGAAGCTGACCGCGCACCGCGACGCCATTACGTTGAACCCACGGCTGTTCGGCCGGGTGAAATCGCTACACGACCGGCGCGCCTCCCTCGGTCTCGATCCCGAGCAGTTGCAACTCCTCGAAGAACGCTATCGCAGCGACGTGCGTGCCGGAGCGGCGCTGTCATCCGTTGCTCAAGATGCGGTGCGTGCCAACAACGTCGCCCGCGCGAACGCAGTTGCCGAAATGCGGCGACGCATCCTCGCCGAGGTGAATGCGGCGGCACTTGTCGTCGATGAACGTGCGCTGCTCGACGGCTTGCCGGAGAGCGACGTCGCGGCCGCGGCGGCGGCTGCCACCGCACGAGGATTGCCCGGCAAATGGGTGCTCCCGCTGCAGAACACGACGCAGCAGCCGGCACTCGCCTACTTACGCAATCGCGCCATGCGCGAGCGACTCTTTACGGCGTCGGTGTCGCGAAACACGAATGGCGCAAACGATACGACGGCTCTGGTGCTGCAGATGGCCCGGCTGCGGGCCGAACGCGCCACACTGCTCGGGTTCAGTGATCACGCCGCATACACACTCGACGACACGATGGCGAAGTCAGCTGAGAACGCCCTCGGGTTATTGCGCGGCATGGTACCGGCCACCCTGACGCGCACACAGGAAGAAGCGTCGCGACTGCAGGCCCGACTGCGGATGGATGTGCCTGGTGCGACGCTCGAGCCGTGGGACTGGCAGTACTACGCCGAACAAGTGCGCCGTGCTGACTACGCGCTCGACGAATCCGAGGTGCGGCAATACTTCGAGCTGGATCGTGTGCTTCGCGACGGCGTCTTCTACGCCGCGACGCAGCTGTATGGGATCACATTCCGTGAACGCCGTGACATCCCCGTGTACCACCCGGATGTACGCGTGTTCGACGTGTTCAATGCCGACAGCTCACCGCTGGGGCTGCTGTATCTCGATTACTTCGCGCGTCCGAGCAAGCGTGGCGGCGCGTGGATGAACCAGCTGGCCGCGCAGTCGAGCCTGCTCGGCACGCTGCCAGTGGTCACGAACACTGCGAATTTTCCGAAGCCTTCGACCGGCGATCCGGCGCTGCTCACGCCCGATCAGGTCCGGACGATGTTCCATGAGTTCGGCCATGCACTGCATGGACTGTTTTCGAACGTGCGATATCCATCGCTGAGCGGCACCAGCGTTTCGCGCGATTTCGCCGAGATGCCGTCGCAGTTCAATGAGCATTGGGCCCACGAGCCGTCCGTGTTTGCGCGATACGCGCGGCATCACAAGACTGGCGAGCAGATGCCTGCCGCGTTGAAGGACCGTCTCGATCGCGCCATCCTCTTCAATGGCGGTTACGCGCTTGCCGAGATGCTCGCTGCCTGTTTCCTCGATATGGATTGGCACATGCTGCCAACGACGCAAATACCGGAGCAGGTGGACGCGTTCGAGGACTCCTCGTTGAAGGCGCACGGCCTCGCGATTCGGGCAGTGCCGCCGCGTTATCGCACGCGGTATTTCCAGCACATCTGGACGCTCGCGTACTCGGCCGGTTACTACTCGTATCTCTGGAGCGAGGTGCTCGACTCCGACGCCTATGCCTGGTTCAAAGAGAACGGCGGCATGACGCGGCAGAACGGTCAGCGCTTCCGCGACATGGTGCTGTCGCGCGGCGGCACGAAGGAGGCCGCGGCACTCTATCGGGAATTCCGCGGCCGCGACGCTACGCCGGATGCCCTGCTCGAAGAGCGCGGCCTGAAATAGATCGAAACGCTCTCAAGATTAACTTCGCTCAATGTTGTCACGCGTGCGTTCGATCAGAATGGGCCTGTTCAGGAGGTCCCATGCGTTCAAGACTCTGCTCACTCGTCGCGATTGTCCTCATGGCGTGCGTGCTGCCGCTCGCGGCTCAAACCAAGCCGGGGTCCAGCAAGCCCTCAACATCTACCAAGACCACGGCACCCGCCAAACCTCAGGCGCCGGCTGCTCCGACCGCACCCTCGCTGCTCGATGTGAATTCCGCCTCGAAGGCCGATCTCCAGACACTGCCCGGCATCGGTGAGGCCTACGCGCAAAAAATCATCGACGGACGGCCGTATCAGCGCAAGGATCAACTCGTCTCGAAGAAAGTCATTCCGCAAGCCACGTACGACAAGATCAAGGATCTGCTGGTCGCCAGACAGACGAAATAGGGCGACAATGTCGCCGGGGGGTTCCGAATGACACGACAGGTGCTGTGTGCCGTCACCGTCATCGTGACGGGTCTTGCCTCGGGTCTGTTTGCGCAAGGCGGCGAGCGCGCCGGCGCCGCTCGCCCGGCCACGCAGGAGCGCCCGCCGCTCTTCTTGAGCGAATCCTGGAAAGCCCTCGCAACATCCCCTGACGATCACGGGGCATGGCCGGCCTCTCAGCAAGGCGTCGCCAGCCCCAACCTGCAGCTCACGCTGCACGGCACGTCTGGCAAGGAGATTCAACTGGTGAACGTTCGTGGAGCGGCGGATCTCTATCCATTGAATCTCTGGACCGGCACGACCACCTCGCCAAGCGCGGCCACGCTTCGCGATCGCAATAACTTCGTCGATTTGACTTCGCCCTTCGCGAAGATTCGCTGGAACGTCAGGACGTCAGGCTTTCATCAGGCCCGGCCGATCGTGAAGCTGGCAGACGGCACGTGGCTGGTCGGTGACCGTGCTACGGGTCCGTCCGCCGACTTCAATCAGGACGACATCTCGATTGCCGATGTCCGCTGGATGAAGCTCGACATCGCGCGCGTCGTCGCCGTCGGGAACTGGATCGAGCACCCCGATTTGAGCAAGGTGGACGAAGTTGGCTTTGCCGATCTCATTCCTGGCAGCGGACACGGGCCGGGCGGCTATGTGAACGTTGCCAGGATCGAGGTCTATGGAAAGTCCGTCAAGCGCTAGGCCCCCGGGGCGTCACGCGCCGACGTGCATAACTTCGATGTGTCGTCGGCCGTGTAGACGCGGCAGTTACCGCGACATCTCGCGGTGAACGCTCCTCACGAAACATCCGATTATCGCGTCCGCGACTTCAAATCGAGCGCTCTGGCAGTTCTCTCATGAGGTACGCCGATTGCTAAACCGTCGGCGACGAAAGGGGAGACGCATCATGCCACGACGAGCTGGATCGATTTGCCTTGTGCTCTCACTCGTGATCTTCGGTGTCGCCTCGGAAGGCGCCGCGTTGCCTTTGAACGTGGCGTACATCGATACGGTGGCGGGTATCGAGTGGGCTCAAGTCACGGATACGACCGGCTTCGCGTGGTACGAGGTAGCAGGCGTATGCCCTACCGACGGAGCGACCGCGTGCGGAGCGAACCTGGTGGGAATCGAGTTCAACGGCTGGACGTGGGCGCAGGTTACTCAGATCGTCGACTTGATTGCCAATGTTACCGATCTCGCGCCGAGTCAATTCGCTCCTACCGCGACGACGGTGGACTCGACCTGGGCCGCCCAGTTCCTCTCGATCTTCATGCCAACCCTCATTACAGACACGCGGCGCGCGGTGATCGGATGGGCGGCGGATGGAGCATCGTTCGATCCGCGGTCAGCATTTGCACCCGAAGTGGTCGATGCGATGGCGGGTATGCCCGACACTGCGGGTCGCGGCAGCCTCTTCGATAGTCAGCCTCCGTTCGCACCAACCGGTTCAGAGACACGCGGAGTGTGGTTGTTCCGCGATGCGCAGGAGGTGCCCGAGCCGTCGACGCTCCTCTTGATGGGCATCGGCGCACTGAGTGTCGTGCGTTGGCGTGCGCACCGAGACAAACGATCGCGGATGTCATGACATCGCGAATCTGATCACGGTAGGGCGCACGCCCTGATCGCTGTTCGTTGAATCACGCGCTGACGGATCCGTAAGCACGAGCATCTCGAAATCGTACGAGATGCTCGCGCAACACGATCTTCTCGACAAACAACACACCATTACCCGCGCGTGACGTGGTACACTCTGGATCCAGTTCCCCGCAAACCCCCTGCAAGTTCTAGATCGTTCGTCGAGAGAGGACACGACTATGCGCCGACGAGTCGGATGCGTAAGCCTTGTGATCGCTCTATCATTTTTCACCGCCGTCTCGAAGAGCGCGGCGGTGCCGTTGACGGTCGCGTACATCGATAACGCAACCGGCATGGAGTGGGCGCAGGTCGCAGACACCACAGGCTTCGCATGGCAGCAAGTCGCGGGCGTGTGCGCGACTGACGGCGCAACCGCGTGCGGAGCGGACCTGGCCGGAGTCGAACTCACCGGGTGGACGTGGGCACGGGTCACGCAGATTGCCGATCTCATGGCGAACTCGACCGATCTCACCCTCGCGGAGTTGTCGCCCACGGCTTCAGCGCTGGACTCCACATGGGCTCCACAGTTTCTCTCCATCTTCATGCCGACGATCACCACCGCGTCTCAACGCACCGTGACCGGATGGGCGGCGGATGGATCCCCGATTGATCCGCGCTCGGCGTTTTCGCCAGAAGTGGTCGATGCCATCATCGGCATGACCGATACGGCGGGTCGGGGCGCGCTATTCGACAACCAGGCCCCGTTCGCGCCGCTCGGGTCAGACACACGCGGACTGTGGTTATTCCGTCCGGTCAGCGCGGTGCCGGAGCCATCGACTCTGCTGCTCCTCGGCGTCGGCGGAGCCGGCGCACTGCATTGGCGCGCGCGCCGGATGAAACGGTCCTGACAAGGGCCGGCTCAGCGCAGTGACTGTGGCACCGGCGCGAAGCCAGGCTCGAAGCCGCGTGCGCGCTCACGACGCCGCAGCGGATCGTGTACCGCCGCAGCGGGCAGGACGCCAAGCTCCACCAACTGCGGCCGGAATTCGTAACGGATGTTCACCGTGTGCGACGGCACGTCTTCGAGATTCAGCCGGACCTGGGTGACGACGTGATCGGTGCTGCGGCCCATGCCGGTCGCCGCATACTCCTGATTCTCGCGCTTGGCTGATGCGTCGCTGCGGGGCACCGCAGCGGGCTGCTGGGCCTTTGCACGAGAGCCCGCGCGCGACTCTTCGTCGGCGGTTCTGACCTCAGGCACGCGCTCCTTGAAGAACACTGCGCTGATCACTCCGAAGTTGGCGGTCTTGCCAAGCGCCTGGCCGTAGGACCGCTCCTCGGTGGTGAACTCGAAACGACGAGCTTCGGTGCGACTCGTCTGCCAGCCACTGATCGTGACCGTCTGGTACGGATCGAGCACCCACTTGCGGGCGTCGTTTGCCGACGTCTGACGCGCGTCGATGGTGTTGAGACCATCGACTGACAATGCGACCGCGACGCGGACACTAAAGGGATTGCGCAGTTGAATCGCGTACTCGCGTC
This sequence comes from Vicinamibacterales bacterium, assembly GCA_036565925.1. Lineage (GTDB taxonomy): Bacteria > Acidobacteriota > Vicinamibacteria > Vicinamibacterales > UBA2999 > Gp6-AA40. Next base: position 85 of record DATCXH010000315.1, on the reverse strand, counting down.
CCTTCAACGCCTCGACATACCAGCGATCGTGATGCGCGTATCGTGTCTGCGGAATGCCACCGACGAGGATCTCGACATACGGCGG
>DATCXH010000624.1:0-9264 GCA_036565925.1 Vicinamibacterales bacterium | reverse complement strand
TGTAACAGGTCTGTTAAATCTGTTACGATCCCTCGGTTTACCGAGGTGACATGGCCCGTTTCAGTCTGATTCCCCGCGAAGAACACTTCTTCCACGACTTCGTGGGCCTTTCCGAAGAGATCCGCGTCGGCGCCCGTACGCTGAAGCAGATGGTCTCGATCAGTCCGCCTGATATGACCAAGGCGGATGAAATCAAAGACATCGAGCACACCTGCGACGGCAAAACGCGGTCGATCATCGAGCGGCTGAACAAAACCTTCGTCACGCCGCTGGATCGTGAGGACATTCACGCGCTGGCCATCTCTCTGGACGATGTGATGGATGCGATCGACGCGGCGGCAGCGGTGATTCGCCTGTACAAAATCACGGTGATCAGACCGCATGCGCGCCGGCTCGCCGACATCATCTGCGACTCGATGGACCGCATCACCGAAGCGCTGGGGTTGCTGGAAAAACAGAGCCAAGGAGTACTGGAGCTCGCTGCACGCGTCAATCAACTCGAGCGAGAAGCCGACCGCGTGCATCAGGACGCCATCGTCTCGCTCTTCGATGAAGAGCGCGATCCGATCGCGGTGATCAAGTGGAAGGAGATTTTCGACTTTCTGGAGGCAGCCACTGACCGGTGTGAAGACGTCGGCAATCTGCTCGAAGGCGTAGTCGTCAAGCACGGCTGACCGGAACGCTCACACGCATGCCTGCCACAACGGTCTTTGCCGATCCGCTCCTTCTCCCTGTTCTCGCGCTGATTCTCGTTGCACTGATCTTCGACTACATCAACGGATTTCACGACGCCGCCAACTCAATCGCGACGGTGGTGTCGACGCGTGTTCTCACGCCTGGCCAGGCCGTCCTCTGGGCGGCGTTCTTCAATTTCGCCGCCGCGTTCTTCTTCGGCACCGGTGTGGCGCAGACGGTCGGCTCGGGCATGGTGGACCTGAGTGTCGTGACCTTCGCGGTGATCTTCGGCGGTCTGACGGGCGCCATCATCTGGGATTTGATCACGTGGTATTACGGTCTGCCGACCAGCTCGTCGCACGCTCTCTTTGGCGGATATGCCGGGGCAGCGGTAGCCAAGGCTGGCTTCGCCGCGATCATCGTCTCAGGTTGGACCAAAACCCTCATCTTCATCGTCGTCGCACCCATCATCGGCCTGGTTGTCGGCTTGACGCTGATGACAGCCAGCCACTGGGTCTTCAGGAACGCGACGCCGCGGCGCGTTGACGCATTCTTCCGGCGCATGCAGCTGCTCTCGGCTGCGGCGTTCAGCTTGATGCACGGCGCCAACGATGCACAGAAGACGATGGGCATCATGGCAGGTGCCTTGTTCACTGGGGGCTTTATCGAGCGCGATGCTGGAGGCAAGCTGCCCATCCCGATCTGGGTCGAGCTGATGGCGTACACGGCGATTGGTCTGGGCACGCTGTCCGGCGGCTGGCGCATCATCAAAACGATGGGCTCGAAGATCACCAAGCTGCAGCCGATCGGTGGTTTCGCCGCGGAGACCGGAGCGGCGCTGGCGATCTACACCGCAACCGCGATGGGGACCGGCATCAGCACGACGCACACGATCACCGGTGCGATCGTCGGCGTCGGATCGACCAAGCGGCTTTCGGCAGTTCGCTGGGGAGTGGCGGGCCAAATCGTCTGGGCCTGGGTGCTGACGATTCCGGCATCGGCCGCGCTCGGTGGCATTGCTTATGGGCTGATTCGGGCGATCTTCGGCGCGTCCTGACGTGTCCCGACGTAGCGCGGGGCGCGAACCCGGAAGGCCCCCACTGGCGAAGACGGACTGCATGGGATAATTGCGACGACGTGGACATACTCGTCGCCGAGGATGATCGCGACATCGCCGATCTGATCGCCCACTACTTTTCACGCGCAGGTTGGCGTGCACGTCTGACCGAAACCGGCGACGAGGCCCTGGCCAGCGTGCGCCGCACGCCCGTTGATCTCGTCATCCTCGACGTCATGTTGCCCGGCTTGAGCGGCCTCGAGGTCTGCCGCGCCTTGCGTGCTGACAAGACCACGGCGGCGATCCCCATCATCATGGTCACCGCGCGGGCCGAAGAGAGCGACCGCATCATCGGTCTCGAAATCGGCGCCGACGATTACATTGCGAAGCCGTTCAGTCCTAACGAGCTGGTCGCGCGAGTGCGTGCGTTGATGCGTCGCTCGAAGCGGACAGAGCCCACCGGCTCGACGCTGACGTTTGGTCCGCTGGTGATGGACCTTGGCCGCCACACAGTGCTCGACGACGGACGCGAGGTCAAGCTGACGGCCAAAGAGTTCATGCTGCTGCAATACCTCCTGCAACATCGCGGACGCGTGCTGTCGCGCGATCTGCTGCTCGGCGACGTCTGGGGCTACCGCTATACCGGAGGCACACGCACCGTGGACGTGCACGTCCGCCGCCTTCGCGAGAAATTACCGTTCCTGGTTGACGCGCTGGTGACCGTGAAACAGTTTGGTTACAAGCTCGTGGAAGAGTCTTGAGATGGGGTCAGATGATGATTCATGCGCGGACCACGCGCGCAAGAATCAGGATCTGACCCCGCCTTATGCGCACCAGTTTTCGCACCAAGGTCTTCGTCGGGTCGGTGGTCGCGGCGGCAGTGTCGCTGGTCACGCTTGCGGTGCTGTTGTCGTGGCAAGTTCGCAGCCAGCAACGTTCGGCGCTCGAGCAGCGGCTCACCGATGAAGCACGGCTGATCGCTGAACTCCTCTCGCAGGCGCCCGCGATCGATCTCCGTGCACTCGATGCCGAGGCCGATCGGCTTGGGCAACTCGTCTCCACTCGTATCACATTTGTTGCGGAGGATGGACGCGTGGTCGGCGATTCTACGCAGCCTGCCGAGACACTCGGCTCGCTCGAGAATCACGCCGCCCGGCCGGAGGTCGTCGCCGCACGCGAGCATGGCTCTGGCACGAGCCAGCGGTACAGCACGACGGTGGACACCGACATGCTCTACGTGGCCGTTCGCGCGTCACATCCCGTGGTGCGGTACGTGCGCCTCGCTCTTCCGCTCACTGACGTTGATGAACAGCTTGCCGCCATTCGTCGCGCGGCGTTGACGGCGGTCGCAGTCGCGGTTCCACTGGCGCTGATCGTGTCGTGGATGCTGTCGGCGCCGCTGGCGCGACGAGTGCAAGCCATTGCCCGCGTCGCTGATCGATATTCGGCTGGCGATCTCTCGCGCTCGACGTACGACTACGGCACCGACGAGCTCGGCACCGTGGCCCGCGCGCTCGATACGTCAGTGCAGGAACTTGGTGGACGGCTGGAGGATCTCTCGCGCGACCGCGCGCGCATGGCGGCGATTCTTGCCGGCATGGTCGAAGGCGTGCTCGTCGTCGATCGGCAAGGTCGATTGCAGCTCGTGAACCGCGCAGCACAGGAGATGCTACGCATGGATGCGTCCGCTGCGAGCCGCTCGTATCTCGAGGTCATTCGGCACCCCGACATCGCGGCGCAACTCACCCGTTCGCTGAACGGTGAGGATGCGGGAAGCCAGGAGGTCGCACTGACGCGCGACCCGGGCCGCACCTTCTTCGCCCGTGCCGCGCCTGTCTCCAGCAGCGGCGGCGGCGGTGCGGTGCTTGTGCTGCATGACATCACCGATCTACGGCGCGCCGATCAGATCCGGCGCGACTTCGTCGCCAACGTCTCGCACGAGCTGCGTACGCCGCTGACGGCGATTCGCGGCTATGTCGAGGCGCTGCTCGACGAGGGCGCCGCAGGCGCTGGGAACGCGGAGGGCACGCAGAAGTTCCTCGAGATCATCGCGCGACACACCACGCGGATGGAGCGGCTGGTGAAGGACCTGTTGCGTCTGGCGCGGCTCGATGCGCGTCAGGAGGCGCTGGAGATGGAGCGCTGCGACGTGGGTCAGATCTTCAGCGGTGTGATTGCTGATTTGTCGCCGACGATCGAGTCGAAGGGACAGCGTGTTGTGATCGACGTGCCGCAGGACGCGGCACAGGTGGACGGCGATCCCGCCAAGCTGCACGACATCGTGCGCAACCTCGTCGAGAACGCGGTCAACTATTCGCCGGAGGGTGCGGACGTCAGGCTGTCGGCGTCGCGGGTGAATGGGAAGTACACGATCACCGTCGCCGATTCGGGGCCGGGGATTCCGCCAGAGGATCTCGGACGCGTGTTCGAGCGGTTCTATCGCGTGGACAAGTCACGCGCACGGCCGGGCGGGACCGGCCTCGGTCTCGCGATCGTCAAGCATCTGGTGGAGCTGCACGGCGGCGAAGCGCGTGCGGAGAATGCCCCCACCGGCGGCGCCGTCTTCACCGTGACCTTGCCAAGTCAGATCGGGGTCTGACCCGGGGTCTGACCCCGATCGGCACCGATCGGCATCGAGTGCGCCCGGCTCGCAGAACCTGCCAACTCCAACACGGCAGACTTGATGAACCTGTGGAAATCTCGAAAGAAGTAGATGGGACAGCGGTTAGTGAGGAGGAGCGGCTGTCACGTCTCTGTCGATGCGACAACCGGCGTTAACACTCGTCGGTTTGGGGTCAGACCCGGGGTCTGACCCCGGGTCTGACCCCAAACCGCCAAACTAAAACGACAGGCGGACGGCGAACTGCACCTGACGCGGCGTGCCGAGGCCGACCGTGCGGCCGACCGTGCTCGTGTACCGGCCGAACGTTCCGGCCGCGCCGGTCGTATACGCCTGCCCTGGCTGCACCTTGTTCGCCTCACTCAGCGACGCGTTCGGCAACGCATTCGGCAACGTGCCAACAGGGTTAGCAAAGTTCGTGAAGTTGAACACGTTGAAGAACTCCGACCGCAGTTCCAGGTTGCGCCCCTGCCCCATCGGAATCCGTTTCGACAGCACCATATCGATCTGGCGGAACCACGGCCCATGAATTGAGTTGCGTTCGAGATTGCCATGCGTACCCGGCTTGGGCGTCGCGAACGCTACGGGGTTCAGGAAGATCAGCCCACCGTCCTTGATGAACGGATCCGCGCCCGCCACCAGATCCGGCCGGCGCGTGCTACGCGACGCGCCGCCGCCCGGCACGTTGATCACCGGCGTCAGACCCGCACCCGCGTTGTTGAACACGTTCCCCGCCGCATCAACGAAGACGATATCAGGACGGGTAATGAGGACCGGAATCGGCACACCGCTGCGGCCGTTGAAGATGCCGCCAATCTCCCACCCACCGGCCCACGCGCCGCGTCCCGGCAGCGTGTAGAGCGCGCTGACGTTGAAGGTGTGGCGGACGTCGAAGTTGTTGTAGCCGTCTTCGAAATCGAACGCATCCAGCGTGCGGGCGTTGTTGCTCGCCGTCGTGGCTTCATTCGATCCACCGGTATTGCCCTTACTGTAACCGAGCGTGTACTGGCCGTTCAGCGCGAGACCGTTCGCCGCGCGCTTCTGCAACGCGATCTGCACCGCGTTGTAGCTGTCGTGGCCGCCGCTGGTCTTGTAATCGATCTCGGCGTACGGCGACTGCTTGCTGACGGCCGCGGACCCCGGGCAGAGATTCGCAGCGGTGTTCGGCGTCCCGGCCGTTCCGTTCTGCACCGTCCCGTTCGCGCACATGACGATGTCGAACTCGCGGAGCGCAGTGCCCGACGGCAGCACACCGATGATTTGATTCGACACGCTGCGGAGGAACAGGTTCCGGCCCTGGCTGCCGACATACGCGATCGTCGCCGTGGTCGCACCAGGCAGCTCCTGCTGAATGGACGCGGTGTACTGATAGACCCGCTCCGGCAACGTGTAGTCGTTCGCGTAGGCACGCGGCTGATACGACCGATTGTTCGGGTTGTCGATGAAGTTGGCGCGAATCGCGTTCTCGTCGACCGGAAAGAAGAGGAACGCGCCACTGGTGGCCGTGGTGCTGATGCGTTCCGCTTCGATCGGCTGGATCTGATCTTCCGTCTGCCCCGGACCAACGAAGATGCCGAACCCGCCGCGGAGTACCGTCTTGTCGGACATCGCGTAGGTGGACGAGACGCGCGGCTGGAAGCTGTTCTTCTTCGTCTTGAAGAACGGCGTCGTGTCTGGATCGATCTGACCCGTGTCGATATTGAACTTGACGATCCTGTTGTCGCGCTCCTTCATCGGCGTGTAGTAGTCGTAGCGCAGACCGTAGTTCAACGTCACCTTCGACGACACTCGCCACTCGTCCTGTGCGAACCCGACGTAGTACTCCTGCGCGGTGTGCTTCAATCCCGTGGCGCCGTTGTGGAACGGGCTCGCTTCACTGAGGTCGCCGAAGTACTGAATCTGCTGCGGGATGTTGTTCAGGAAGTTGCCGATGTTCTGATACGTGTACGTGATGCCGCCAATCTGGTCGGTGGCCATGCGGATCATCCGGATGTCGCCGCCGACCTTGACGTAGTGATTGCCTTTCACGCTGCTCAGCGTGTCGGCGATCGTCAGCGAGTAGGGCTCATACGGCGCCGACTCGCCGTTGCCGGCGCTATTCACGCGCACGAGGCCGCCAGGGCTCGCAATACCAGACGAGGCACCCTGACCGGCGATGCCATTGTTGGCGACCGATCCGCTCAGGCTGAGCGCGATGCCCTGAAAGGTCGGCGTGCCAGGGACGCCGACCGACGTGGAATTCGCGGCGTTGTATCCCATCTTGAAGTCATTGGTCGTGGTGCCCATCAGACCCTGCACGTTGGCGACGAAGTTCATCGGGCTCGAGGTCACGTCGAACCGGCGTCCGGTGACGCCCTGCGGCTCGTCGTTCTCACCGCGATCGCTGAAGAAACGGTAGTAGCTCGACCAGTTCGGCGTCATCTTCACGTCGAGACGAGTGCTGAACGCGTCCTCACGAACCGTCTGCATGGCCTGAAGCTGCGCGATGTCGAAGTCCGGGTTGGCTGACGCGCCCGTGAGAATGACGGCGTTCGGTGAGAGGAATCCAGACTGCAGCGAGGCAATCGCGGGTACGGCACGCGCCCACGCCGCCGCGCTCGGCACGGCCTCGATGAAGTTCAGCCCGGCGTCGAGACGGTAACCCTCATAGCTGCCGAAGAAGAACGCGCGATTGCGAGCGATCGGGCCGCCAATCGAGCCGCCAAGCTGGTTCTGCCGCAGCTTCGACTTGCCGAGGTCGGCGATCGCGGTCCCGTCCGGGTTGCGCTGCTTGTCGAAGAAGTTGGGCGAATCGAGGCTGTCATCGCGGAAGTATTCGAACAACGCGCCGTGGAAGGCGTTGCTGCCCGACTGGGTGACGACGCTGACCTGACCGCCGGTGCCAGTGCCGTACTCGGCCGGGTAGTTGTTCGATTCGACGCGGAATTCCTGGACGTTCTCGAGGCTCGCCTGCAGCTTGAACGGTGTGTTGTTCTCGCCGTTCACGTTGCCGGGCGCCGAGTCGATGATGGCCGATCCTTCGATGCCGTCGTAGCGAATCACGTTCTGTTCAACGGCGCGACCAGAGAACCGGATGTCCTGCCAGGTGCCGGTGCCTGCGTTCTGCGATCCGGGAGCCTGCAACAGCAGCTGTGACATCTGCCGGCCGTTCACAGGCAGGTTCAGCACTTCGCGCTCGCTGACGTTCACGCCGTTGCGTGCCGAGCTGAGGTCGAGCGCGCTGACATTGGCTTGCACGGTGACCGTCTCAGTGAGACCGGCTGGCCGCAGCTCCAAGTCGATATTGAATTCCTGGGCTGCGACGAGCTGCATGCCGGTGTATTCGAGCGGCGCGAACTCCTTGAAGGTCGCCCGCAACGCGTACACCGACGGTTTCAGGTTGGTGACGACATAGCGCCCCTCGGCGTTGGACAGCACCGTCCGCTCCACGCCGGTCTTTTCATCTTTCACGACCACTGTTGCGCCGGCCACCGTCGCGCCCGTCTGATCGAGCACCGTGCCCGTAAACCGCGCATCGGCCTGCGCGTACAGCATGGCACCGGAGACGACTATCGCCAGCGCCGTCCACCTTCGCGCGCGATTGATACGCGCTTCGGCGGGACAAGCGAGGCGTCTCACACCGCCCCGAACCGTCTACATCATCACACTCACCTCCGCATGAACTGGGATCTGCCGCTGCATCTGCGGCAGGTTATGCGGGTGCTGTAAACGAAGGATGACGGACCGCGAACCGCTACTTAAAATCTACGGCCGAAGGAATTGACACACATGTAACGCGACCTCGTCGAGCGCGCCGGTCCTGAAGGTCCGCGTCACCACCAACAACGAACTGTCGGCGCTGAGCCAGAGCGCGCTGATCAACGAGAACACAATCGGTGTGGTGCTTGGACGGGCCGTGACCCGCGAGGCCGGCCACTCTCTGCTGCAAAGCAATTTCCATTCGCCGTACGGATTGATGCGCGCGACGAGCGACGCGCGCGAGTTCGCCGATCTTCGAACCGGCGCGTTCCGTCTCGACCGCGAATCGCTGGCCTTTTTGACGGCCAAAGCCCTCGCCTCCCGCTGCAAGTAAAGGCTGGAACAGGCCTGATCTCGATCGTTTTACATCTTCTTAATCTTTTTTCCCTACGGACGCGCGAGCTCTGCTATTCTCCGCTCGCTCCACATGCATACGCGCGACTCGCGGGGGTCGTGGCACGTCGCAGCACTGGCGGCCTATGTGGTTGTGGCCATCGCATTCTCATGGCCGCTTCCGCTCAATATGCGTACGCACCTGACCGGGGTCCCAGGTGGCGACACAGGTGTGTATGTGTGGAATCAGTGGGTCTTCCGCCATGAGGTTCTCCAGGAAGGCCACCTTCCCTACTTCACCGATCGCATCTTCGCCCTCAGCGAGCCGACCAATCTCAGTCTTCACAACTACACGGCCTTCCAGAATCTGCTGGCGCTGCCGCTGATCGGCATCCTCGGTGTGGTGACGACCTTCAACGTCATCTACCTGCTGATGACGGTGCTGACGGCCTACGCGACGTTCCTGTTGGCGAAACACGTCAGCGGTCACGTCGCCGAATCGTGGCTGGCAGGTGCGCTGTTCGCGTGGAGTCCTCTCCTCGTCACGCGCGGCACGGAACACTTCAGCCTTGTGGCCGCGGCTCCTCTGGCGATCTTTCTGTTGGTTCTCTTGAAAGCAGACGGACACGAACGGTTCCGCGACGCCCTCGCATTGGGCGCGACTGAATGGCTCGCGGCGAGCACCGACGTCTACTACGCGGTCTATTGCCTCCTGATCGGCGCCATCTTCCTCGCCGCGCGTGTCGTAGCGATCCATCGAAGCCCCCAGGCAGGACGCAGCGTCGCGGTGCGTTGGGCGCTCGACGTGTTGATCCTCAGCGTGGGCGGCTTCATCGCCGCA
>DATCXH010001197.1:0-4479 GCA_036565925.1 Vicinamibacterales bacterium | reverse complement strand
TAGAACAGCACGCGGCCGAGCGTCGCTCCGGCGTCGGTGACGGGATTGTCGGCCGGCGTGTTGTCGAACTTCTGCGCCGCCGCGTCCTTGAAGTGACTCGGCAGATCCAGATATGCGTAGCTGTATGGAGTTTCAGGCAGGTGGAGTGTGCGCTCGGCAGCCGGGATGGTGATCGCCGAGACCACCCATACGAAAACGCCGGTGATGAGGCACGCCTTCATAGCGCTCGAGGGCCGCAGTGAAGCGCGCGAGGCGCGTGGCCCTCTTTCCTTGCGCTTTAGACACCGCAGGGCCCCAAACGGTTGGAGGTTGGTTGGGAGTTGGACGTGGGAGTTGGGAATTGACGCTGTTCAGAGACTGGCGTACTCCAGCACCTCCTGACCCATCAGCACACATTCGTTTGGTATTCGCGCGTAGATAAGGCGCAAGCGGTACTGACCCTTGTAAATGCGGCCCCACACCTCGAGCACATCGAAGCGCTGCAATCTATTGGCAGGATTACGCATCGGCAGCAGTGTTCTCACTGATTTGTCGATCTCGATACGGTCGTCCGCGCCGACATGAAACGCCAGTAGTTTCTGCGCCTGCTCGCGGGCGACAGCGGCGCAGCGGTGCGCGCTTTGCGCCCGGACCGGCGTCGATGCGACGCCGGTGACGATGCCAATCGCAGCAACCACACACATCGCGATAACGAGCCTGGTGATCGACATGCACCGAGTCTAGCGCGCGTCACAGCCACACGGCTTTGGTCAGTCGAAGCCACTCCATCCGATCGCTCAGCCCGATGAGCCCGCCGTTGATCGCGCGCGTCACACGCTGCACGTTGTCCTGATCGGCGAGTGCATTGCAGCCTTTCGCCGCCCATTCGGCGGCAGCTACAGCCAGGCACCATTGCGCGCTGAAGACTTCATCGGGTGCGATGACAAAGTCAGGCGCCGCGGGATTCTGGATTCGCAGCGAGGTCGTCGCATCCCGGTAGCTGTCTTTCCCGGTGAGTTGCAGGAGACCGCGACCGCGATACTTGAATCCATCGCCAGGCTGATCGTTGCCGAGACGTCCGCCGTACACCTCGTTGCCGAGCTTCTCTTCGTTGTGCGCGAACAACACCGGATCGAGCGGGCCCTTCGGCTTGAATCGCGTCGGCCACACCTGCGGCAAACGCTGCGGACTGTAGTTCAAGCTCTCGATCTGAAACGTCAGGCCGGTTGACTCGTGCAGCACCTGCGCCATGAAGTGCGCAACGCGCAGCGGCGACACCGAGATCCCTGAGAGTGCGAGGAGCGGCGTCCCATTCTCAAACGCCTGTCGATAACTGGATCGAGCGTTCGGGGCCAGATGCCGGAGTTGGTCAAGCGTAATGCTGATCGCCATAGCTCTCCCGGACCAAGGACCTGGGACCAAGGACGGACCACGGACCACGGACGGACTACGGACCACGGACGGACCAAGCACCCAAGGACCAAGAACTAAGGACTACGATGCTCTCGCTTCACGTAACGCGTGAGCGCACGAAAGGCCCGACGCATCTCGTCGTACGTGTAGTTGGCGTTCCGTCCACTCGGATTAGGGAGGACAAACACCGCAGCGTTACTAAGATGCTCTTTCTGCCGTCCCAGCGAAACTGCAGCTCGGCTGTTTGGGAACAGCGCGCGAAAGACGGTAATGCCTACCAGCGCGACGACCTGCGGACGATACCGCTGGATCTTGCGGCGCAGTCTCGCAGATCCCACGACGTATTCATCCCGCGTCAGTGTGTCGATCCCCGGCGTGGCTCTCGGAATGACGTTCGTGATCCCATATCCCCACTCCGGCAACCGCTCATCGTCGACGTAGGTGATCGGCTCAGGCACGAGGCGTGCGTCGTAGAGCAGCTTCCAGAATCGATTCGAGAAACCGGCGAAGTGATGACCGGTCAGCGCCGAGCGCACGCCGGGGTTGATGCCGACAAACAGCACGCGCACACCAGGACGAATCCGATCGCGCAGAAGCGGCAGCGCCGCCTGGTGCTCACGGCTTCGGCTTCGCGGCTTCGAGATGGGCGCGGTCGCGTTCGTTTTTGCAGAAGGATTTGAAGATGTCGGCATCGGCCAGCAGCGTGTGTGGAATCGTGATCGTAATCGGCTGTCCGTCACGGCCCAGGCGCAACGGCTGAACTTTCAGACGTCCAGGTGGGCAGCGCTATGATATTCGGTGGTTCGAAGGAGTTCCGCACAACGAGCTTTCGACCGCGATCTTCCGGCCGCGAGAACGGAACGGCCGGTCTCATTCACGAAGGACATATCCGAAATATGCTGCCACCGGGCCCTCGCGGGATGCCAATTCTCGGCATGCTGCCGGCGGTCAGGCGTGATCCGACCGGTGTCTTCATGCGGGCTGCGAGCCGCTTCGGCGACGTTGTCTACTTCAAGATCGGTCCGCGTCGTGGCTACCTGCTGACCAACCCCGCCGACATCCGACACGTCCTGCAGGACAACGCGCGCAACTATCACAAGAGCCCGCTCTATCAGAAGCTGCGGATGTCGATCGGCAATGGACTGCTGACCAGCGAAGACGACTTCTGGCTGCGACAGCGCCGCATCGCGCAACCGGCGTTTCATCGGCAGCGCGTCGCCGGCCTCGCCGGTGTGATGGCGCGGGCGGCGCGTGAGACGGCCGACCAGTGGCAGTCGATCGCGTCAGACGGACGATCGGTGGACATTTCCGACGAGATGATGCGCTTCACACGCACCGTCGTCCTGCGCGCGCTGCTCGGCGGCGATCTCGGGCCGTTCGCCACGAAGATCGATCAGGCATGGGTCGTGATCAACGAGAACATCGGCAACAGCTTCTGGTCGTTGGGCATCGCCGAACGGTTTCAGCGCGCAAGGGCGCGGCAGTTCGCGGAGGCCCGGATCGTTCTGAGACAGGCGGTCGACTACGTGATCAACGAACGCCGTCGCCATCCCACTGAGAGTCCCGATCTCCTGTCGATGTTGATGAGCGCCCGCGATGAAGAGACCGGTGAACGCATGACCGACGAGCAACTGCGCGTCGAGGTCACGACGTTCCTGCTCGCGGGACAGGAGACCACGTCGCTCGCTCTGACATGGACGTGGTTTCTTCTCTCACAACACCCGGCGGCACGGCAACGGCTCGAGGACGAGATCGATACCGCACTCGGCGGCCGTCCGCCCGAGTACTCAGATCTCGCACGCTTGCCCTATACGCGTATGGTCGTGGACGAAGCGATGCGTCTCTATCCGCCGGCGTGGGGCTTCTCGCGTCAAGCCCTCGGTGACGACACACTCGGCGGCTTCCACTTGCCGAGTGGCTGGCTGGCCTTCGTCATCCCCTACGTCCTGCACCGGCTCCCGCAGTACTGGAAGGATCCCGACGCGTTCGAACCGGAACGGTTCTCACCCGAGCAGAGCGCCGATCGTCCGAAGTTTGCCTATATACCGTTCGGCGCCGGACCGCGGCAATGCATCGGCAATCAGTTCGCGCTGATCGAAGCGCATCTGAGCGTGGCGACGCTGGCTCAGCGTTATCGTCTGCAACTCGTGCCGGGACACAGGGTCGAACCGTGGCCGCTCATCACACTGCGCCCGCGCTACGGAATGAAGATGACGATCGAGACTCGCCAGGTCAAAGCGCAAGGGTCAAAGGTCGACCTCATTTCTTCTGCTGGCTGAGCGTCGCGTTGAATTTCTTCTCGATGTCATCGACCCAGGCTTTGTAGCCTGCAGGATCGATATACGGATTGGTCCCGCTCCCCAGCCTCTTGTGCTTGCCGGCAAGATCGAAGAACCAGCTGTGCGCCCCGAGGAAGACATCAGCCGGCAACGATTTGAATGTCTTAATACCTCGGGCGAAGTCCTCAGCGATCTCGGGATAGTTCGTGTTGTTGACCAGCCGTGCATTCTCCTGAAGACCGCCACAGGCAATCAGCACGTTGTAAGTCCTGCCGCCATCCGCAATCCTCGTCGTCCACGTCGTGCAGCCGCGCGTGTGGCCGGGTGTGAGGTGAGCGGTCAGCGTGGTCGCGCCGAGTGACACCTGCTCACCGTCTTTGAGGACGCGGTCGGCGGTATACGCCTTGCCGCTCGGCGCCTTCATGGCCTCGAGCGCCGGCACGTCCTGCTCCATGGCCATGACCGTTGCGCCGCCAGAGAGCTCCTTCAGCATGGCATCGGCCTGCTGGTGATCCGGATGCGCGTGACTACCGAGGATGATCTTGATGTCAGTGAGTTTGAAGCTGAGCTTCTCTACCGACGCGCGCAACAAGGGCACCGTGTCCTCGTAGTTCGTGTTGATCAGGATGTGACCTTGCGGCGTCGTGAAGAGATACGAATTCAGCGTGGCGGTCCCGACGTAGTGGAGGTTCCCGATGATCGTGTGAGCGGGGAACGCCACTTTGTCCTGGGTCCGATCGGCTTGCGTTTGTGCATGAAGGGCTAGCGCCGACAGCGCCGACGCCGCTACGCCGGCCAGTAGTATCAC
>DATCXH010000426.1:0-2008 GCA_036565925.1 Vicinamibacterales bacterium | reverse complement strand
CACTGTGAAGTCAACGTCGCCCGGCAACGGCGCGAGGTTACGCGCCTCGATCGCCACATACTCGGCCAGGGTGCCGTCGCGATACCAGTCCGCGAGGCCGAACACCCGCTGTCCCACCGATAGCCCCGTCGTGCCATAACCGATGGCGGTGACAACTCCGGCCAGCTCGTGCCCGGGGATCGATGGTGTTCGGTCACGGCCCAAGCGATCGGTCCATGTCGAGGGCCACGTCAGCTCAGTCGGAACGAATCCCGACGCGTGAACCTGAACGACGACGTCGTTTATCGTTGCCTGGGGCTCTGGCCGCTCCGCCAGCATCATGCCGCCCGTCCGCGCGGCATGGTCCGTCACCACGATCGCTTTCATCCCCTGCCTCCCGGTGTCGAGTCCTCGTCGGCAAGACCGCCCTCGTCCCAGGAACGACCGTCTCGTCCAGGACGGCAATCGGACAGAAACGGATCGATCAGGGATGGCGCGACCCTCGCGAGCGGTGCTTGCCGTGTGCACGCGTGCGCCATCGGTCGCTCGATAGCGGCTTAGAGCAGTTTGTCGAGCGTGATCGGCAACTCTCTGATTCGCTTTCCGGTCGCATTGTAGACCGCGTTGGCAATTGCGGCAGCGACGCCAAGAAGGCCAATCTCGCCGAGTCCCTTGGCCCCAATCGGGTTCACGATCTCATCCCGTTCGTCGACGAAGATCACCTCGAGATCGTGCACGTCGGCGTTGACGGGAACGTGGTACTCGCCGAGGCTGTGATTCACGAAGCGGCCGAACTTCTGATCGATCACGCTCTCCTCTTCGAGTGCCATGCCAATGCCCCACACGATGCCGCCGAGCACCTGACTGCGCGCCGTCTTTGGATTCAGAATTCGGCCGGCGGCAACGGCATTGACCACGCGCGCGACGCGGACCGAGCCAAGGTCCTCGTCAACGTGGACCTCGGCGAACACAGCAGAATGCGCGTAGATCCCATAGCCATCTTGTTTAGGCGACGGTCGTGTTGACGCGTGGCCTTCGACTTCGTTGACCATGCTGTGCCGCATCGCATCGGCAAACGAGACGGCCCGCGACGGGTCCTTTGACGATCTGACGTAACCGTCTTCGAACACGACCTCGTTCGGTTTCGCATCGGCTACCGGCGAGCGTGGCACCCGGAGGGCCAGCCCGTGCAGCTGCTCGCGCACCTTTTCACACGCCGCCTGCACGGCCGTGCCTACCGTGGATGCTGTAAACGACCCACCTTCGACTGGTGCTTCTGGCAGTGACGAATCTCCCAACGCAAAGCGCACCTTCTCTATCGGAGATCCGAGCGCTTGCGCCGCGAGCTGCGTCATGATCGTGTAGGTACCCGTCCCGATGTCCGATGTCGCACTCGAGACGGTGAGGATTCCGTCGAGCGACAGCACGGCACGCGCAGCCGCCGGTAGCTGCGCCGATTCCCAAACGCTGGTCGCCATCCCGAGTCCCACGAGTGCGCCATCCTGGCGCACAGCACGCGGCTCTGACTTTCGCCGCGCCCATCCGATTCGCTCCGCACCCTGTTTGTAACAGTCGCGCAGCGCTTTGCTCGAGAACGGCACGTTGCGGTTCTGATCGCGCTCGGCGTAGTTCCGTAGCCGAAGTTCGAGTGGATCGATCTTCAGTTCAACCGCGAGTTCGTCCATCGCCGACTCGAGCGCGTAGAGACCCCATGCCGCGCCAGGCGCGCGCATGTCGGCTGGTGCGGTCAGGTCGAGTGGCGTGAGCTTGAAACTCACCTTCAGGTTGTCGCACTTGTAGAGGATCGCCGACCAGTGCACGGTCGACTCGCAGTAATGCTCGTAGCGCGACGTGTTTTGTATCGCTTCGTGAACCAGCGCCGAAAGTGTGCCATCTCGTGACGCGCCGAGTGCGACGCGTTGCCATGCGAATGGGCGATAGCACAGGCTGAACATTTGCTGGCGGGTCAATGTCACCTTCACGGAGCGTTTCAGTTGCCGCGCAGCGAGAACGGCGAGGAACACCTGAT
>DATCXH010000746.1:0-3485 GCA_036565925.1 Vicinamibacterales bacterium | reverse complement strand
GATCTGCTCGGCGTGAGAGGGGCTTCGGCGCCCCTCGAACCATGCCAGCGCCAGCAGCGCCGGACCGATGGTCATCAAGAGATACAGCAGCGAGACGGGATACTTCGTCGTGTTTACGAAGGAGAACACCGAGAACAACACGCTGCTCTGCGGCGACCACGGGCGCGGATCGCCGTACAGGTTCGTGGCGCGAATCACCGCGAAGGCGGCGACGAGTCCGAGCCCGGTCCGCCGCAGGAGCGTCCGGCGACGCGCCGGCTCGAGCGTGTACAGCGCCCCGCAGGCGTAGCCGACCGCGATGACGCCCAGCCACGGCACGAGCGGATAGATGACCCCCACGACCGGGCTGCCGTCGCCAAAGATCGGAAAGAACTCCATCGGCTGGTGCAGCACCATCCACAGCTTCGCGGTCGTTGATGGCGCCGGCGAGCCCGGCCCTTGCCAGGACGCGACACGAACGCCGTCGAAGGCATTGTGCGCAACGATCATCGCCACGCCGATACCGGCCACCACGCGCAGCGGCAAATGGATCAGCGCGGCGAGCACGATCATCGACACGCCAAGCGTCCAGATCACCTGCAGCGTCGCCACGTAGCTGTAATCGACGTTGAACCAGTTGGTGACGCGGATGACCGTCGCTTCGAGGACGATGAGCCACAGGCCGCGCGTGGCGAGAAAGCGCGACAGGTCGCGCAGGGACATGCCCCGGCTGTGCTGCAAATACGCACCGACACCAGCCAGGAACACGAAGATCGGCGCGCAGTAGTGCGTGATCCATCGCGTCATGAACAGCATCGCTGTCGTCGTCGCGAGGTTCGTCGGATCGCCGGCCAGGCCGGTGACGTGGACGTAGTCGCGTGTATGGTCGAGGACCATCACGATCATGACCAGCCCGCGCAGCAGATCGATCGACGTGAGACGACTACGAACGGCAGGGCCAGCGGTCGCGGTGGTTGTGATCATGCGAGGTCCGCCTTCGCTTACGGGCTTCGGCGGGATAAATTGTCGATCCGCACCGGTTCGATCGCATCAGCCGGCGTGAAGCCAAACACGGCGCCGTAAAAGTACAACTCCGCTTCGAGGCTGCGGATGATCGTCGCGGCTTTCCGAAAGCCGTGCTGCTCACCCTCGAACGCCAGATACGCGACCGGTAATCCCTTCTTCCGTGCTGCGTCGGCCATCATCTCCGACTGGTTCGGCGGAACGACCTTGTCCTCGAGCCCCTGCAAGAGAATCAGCGCACACGATAGCCGATCGACAAAGTGAATAGGTGAACGTGCCCGATAGAGCTCGCGAGCCTCCGGGTAGGGTCCGACGAGCGTATCCGAATAGCGGGCCTCGAACTTGTGCGTGTCCTGCTGGAGCACCTCGAGATCGCTGATGCCGTAATAGCTCGCTGCCGCCTTGAACACATCGGGATGAAACACCAGTGCCGCGAGCGCGGTGTAGCCGCCGGCGCTGCCGCCGCGGATGATCAGCCGATGCGGGTCGGCCTTCCGCTCCGCGACCAGGTAACGCGCCGCATTCACTGCGTCCTCGACGTCCACGATGCCCCACTGCCCGTTGAGACGCTCGCGGTACGGACGACCGTATCCCGAACTGCCTCCGTAGTTCACGTCGGCAACTGCGAAGCCACGGGTCGTCCAATACTGAATCGCGACGTCGAACCTCGCCGTTGTTGCCGCTGTTGGCCCACCGTGGCCAATGACGATCAGTGGGGGCTGTTCACCGGGTGTGCCGATGTATTCCGGATGTCGAGGTGGATAGATGAACGCATGCGCCGTCAGGCCGCGACTCGTCGGGAATTCGATCGCCTCGGGCTCCGAGATGTAGGCAGCGTCGAGATCAACAGGTGACGCGATCGTCAGTGGCTCGGCTTCTCCTGTCTCGAGATCGATCTGCATCACCGCGTCGGACGTTCTCGCGGAGCCCGCGACGACAATCGCGTGAGTCTCGGTGGCGGTCAACCATTCGCGTGGCTCGAGGCCGGGCGCGAGGCTCGCCATCACTCCACTCGCAACATTGACGACACCCAAGTGCCATCGACCGCTCCTCGTGTACGAAACCACGATGCGTGAACGGCCGGCGAACGCCCATGTCGCAGTCTCAAAGATCCACTGAGGACGCCCGAATTCCGCATCAGGCGGCGCGTTGGTCATCACCGCGTGCGACAGTGAGCCGTCCCACCGATAGAGCTTCCACCACCCATCGCGATCGCTGACGAAGTACAACATGCCGTCTGGCGACCAGCCCGGCTGATAGATCGATTCCGAGGGACCACCTGCCACGTGTGTTGCGGCACGCAGTGCGCCGCGTGAATCGACGTCAGCGACCCACAGCTCCGTGCCGTCCCACGGCATCTGCGGATGCCGCCATGACAGCCACGCGAGTCGCGTGCCGTCGGGACTCACGCGCGGCGTGGAATAGAAGTCGTAGCCCGAGGCAATCACGTCGCCAGCGTTCTCGCCGCCCGTCAGTGAAATGCCCACGAGCGTCGTTTCAGCCTCGCGACCCGATTGCGAATGGTCTTCTCGAACAGCGATCAAGCGATTGCGCTTCGAGTCGTAGTTGAAATCCGAGTAGAAACAGTCGTTCGCCGGAGTGACAGCGTAGGCCGGGTCTTGCTCTTTAGACCCGGCGGACAACCCACCGCGATAAACGCGTTGATCGGAGAAATTCGAGAAATAGATCTGCCCGCCCGCGACGATGTAGGCACCGCCGCCGTACTCGTGCACACGCGTGCGAACGTTGAATCCCTGCGGCGTCAGCTCCTGATGTCGTCCATCCTCGCGACGCCGCACGAGCACACTGCGTCCGCCTTCATTCGGCCGCCGCTCGAGCCAGTACACATCGTGACCATCGACGGCCACGCTGCCGAGCCGGACTCCCTGAGCAGCAACAGCTCGTGCCGAGATTGGCGAGGGCCAGGTGCCAAAAGCCTTCTGTTCCATGTTCCATGTTCCAGGTTCCAGGTTCCAGGTTCCAGGTTCGTGTTCGAGGTTCAACGTTCGAGGTTTAGGGTTCCGAGGTTCAACGTGCGGTGTTCATGGTTCGGTGTTCAGGTTCGGTGTTCATGGTTCGGTGTTCATTGTTCCCGGTTCGGGGCTCGAACGAAACTCGAACGGCCGGAACCCCGAACGGCCGGAACCCCGAACGGCCGGAACCCCGGAACCCTGAACGCCCGGAACCCTGAACCCGGAACCCGGAACCCTGAACCCGGAACCCTGAACCCGGAACCCTGAACCCGGAACCCTGAACCCTGAACTGTGAACGGGAACCTGGAACCCGGAACCTGGAACCTGGAACCCGTAACCAGGCCTTGTAGAATCTCCGCCATGAAACGCTGGATGTGGATTCCGCCAGTCCTGCTTGCCGCGTCGCTCGTCGCCGCCCAGGACCGATCGCCTGCAGCATCGAAGCCTCGCGCCGTGGAGTGGCCGTACTACGGCGGCGACCCCGGTGGCACCCGTCATTCGACGTTGACC
>DATCXH010000543.1:0-3332 GCA_036565925.1 Vicinamibacterales bacterium | reverse complement strand
CAGACTTCGCTGCCGCGTGAAATCAGACGGCAGCTTCGTCTAGACGAGCCGGCCGAAGGCCGTCTCGCCGTGGCTCGCATCGCGAGCGAAGGCGGAGAGTCGAAGGGCAACCGTAGCGAACGCCGCAGGTAGGTTTGGATTCGGATCGTTTAAGTCAGTTTCTTCAGAGCGAGCACACACGCATATGGCAAAGGAAAAATTCGATCGTTCGAAGCCGCACGTGAACGTCGGGACGATTGGACACATCGACCACGGCAAAACCACGCTGACCGCGGCGCTGACGAAGGTGGCGGCCGACAAGGGCTGGGCGAAGTTCGTGCCGTATGACGAAGTGGCGAAGGCGTCGGAGTCGCAGGGGCGCCGCGACGACACGAAGATTCTGACGATTGCCTCGTCGCACGTCGAGTATGCGACCCCCAATCGGCACTACGCGCACGTCGACTGCCCGGGCCACGCCGACTACATCAAGAACATGATCACCGGCGCGGCGCAGATGGACGGCGCGATCCTGGTGGTGTCGGCCGTCGACGGCCCGATGCCACAGACGCGCGAGCACGTGCTGCTGGCGCGGCAGGTGAACGTGCCGTATCTGGTGGTCGCGCTCAACAAGGTTGACGCGGTCGATGACCCCGAGCTCCTCGATCTGGTTGAACTCGAAGTGCGCGAGCTGCTCTCGAGCTATCAGTTCAAGGGCGATGACGTGCCCGTCGTGCGCGTGTCGGCGCTGAAAGCGCTGCAGGGCGATGCCGCCGGCGTCGAGAGCGTCGTCAAGTTGATGGAAGCGCTCGATAGCTACATCCCGCTGCCGCAGCGCGATATCGACAAACCGTTCATGATGCCGATCGAAGACGTGTTCTCGATCTCGGGTCGTGGCACGGTGGTCACGGGACGCATCGAACGCGGCAAGGTGAAGGTCGGCGAGGAAATCGAGATCGTCGGTTTCAAGCCAACGGAGAAGAAGGTCGTGACCGGCGTCGAGATGTTCCGCAAGCTGCTCGATGAGGGTGTCGCGGGCGACAACGTCGGCGTGCTGCTGCGCGGCGTGGAAAAGACGGACGTCGAGCGCGGGCAGGTCCTGGCCAAGCCTGGCTCGATCAAGCCGCACACGAAGTTCAAGGGCGAGGTCTACATCCTGTCGAAGGAAGAGGGCGGGCGGCATACGCCGTTCTTCAATGGATATCGACCGCAGTTCTACATCCGGACGACGGACGTGACCGGGTCACTGAAGTTGCCGGAAGGCGTCGAGATGGTGATGCCGGGCGACAACACGACGATCACCGCGGAGCTGCACGTGCCGGTGGCGCTCGAGAAGGGCGCGCGCTACGCGATTCGCGAAGGCGGCCGCACCGTCGGAGCGGGCACCATCACCGAGATCATTGAGTAACCACGATGAGAGACATCATTCACATGGCGTGCGGCGACTGCAAACGCCGGAACTACAGCACGACAAAGAACAAGAAGAAGACGACGGAGCGGCTCGAATTCAGCAAGTACTGCCGCTTCTGTCGCAAGCACACGGCGCACAAGGAAACCAAGTAGGGTCCGTGTTTCAGGTTCCGGGTTCCAGGTTCCAGGTTCCAGGTTCCGTGTTCGTGGTTCTAGGGTTCCGGGGTTCCGGGTTCCGGGGTTCCATGCAGAGCCGTTCGATGTAGGAACTCGGAACCTGGAACTCGGAACCCGGAACCCGGAACCCGGAACTTGGAACCTGGAACCTGGAACCTGGGACTTGGAACCTGAAACCAGGAATCGAGATAGGTCAGTAGCTCAATTGGTAGAGCATCGGTCTCCAAAACCGAGGGCTGGGGGTTCGAGTCCCTCCTGACCTGCCAGACTTCGCTCGCTGGCTTCGCCAAACGAGCTTCGTCTGGGCAAGCCAGCGAGTGAAGTCTGTCCCGCCGAAGTCCCGCTGCGCGTGAGCGCGCAGCCGGACGAAGGCGGACCGGTTGAAGATGGCAACGGCGGATTGAAGTAGGACACAGCGATGAGCGCGATAGAGCAAGTTAAACCGACGCCGGTTCGCAGTGGCGGAGAGGGTGGCGGGGGGATCACCAGCTGGTGGACCAACACCCGAACGTTCCTCACCGAAGTGCGCAACGAGATGCGGCGCGTGACGTGGCCCTCCCGCAAGGAGGTCTATGCCACCACCGTGGTCGTCATTCTGACCTCCGCGTTCTTCGGCCTCTATCTCTGGTCCTTCGATCTGGCGCTCAACGCGTTCGTGAACTGGATCTTCCGGCGGTTTGGTGCGGCATGACAGACGTAGCCACCAGCAGTGAACAGGGACGCGCGAAGAACTGGTACATCGTCCACACCTACTCGGGCTTCGAGAACAAGGTCAAGGAGTCGCTCGAGCAGCGCGTGCAGGCTTACGGTCTGCAGAACGAAATCGGCGAAGTGTTGATTCCGACCGAGGACATCGTCGAGAAGCGCGGCGGCCGCGAAGTGAAGAGCGCACGCCGTTTCTTCCCGGGCTACATCCTCGTCGAGATGACGATGTCCGACAACGCGTGGCACGTCGTCAAGAACACGCCGAAAGTGACGGGCTTCGTTGGCGCTGGCACCAAGCCGACGCCGCTCAGCAAGGAAGAGGTCGATCACATTCTCGAGCAGGTCAAGTCGGCGGCGGAAAAGCCGAAGCCGAAATACACGTTCGAGAAGGGCGATCACGTGCGCATCAACGAAGGGCCGTTCACCAGCTTCAACGGTGTGGTTGACGAGGTGAATCTCGACAAGAACACGTTGAAGGTGATGGTCACGATCTTCGGCCGTGCGACGCCGGTCGAGTTGGATTTTCTGCAGGTAGAGAAGATTTAGCGGGTCGCGTTGGCGGGTCTGAAGACCCGCTTCTACGAGACACGGTCCGCGTAGAGGTGGGTCGCGAGACCCGCCTGGAACGATATGGCAAAAAAAGTACAGGCAGTCGTGAAGTTGCAGATCCAGGCGGGCAAGGCCACCCCTGCGCCGCCGGTCGGGACCGCGCTCGGTCCGCACGGCGTCAATATCATGGACTTCTGCAAGAACTTCAACGCGAAGACCGCCAAGGATGAGGGGCTGATCATCCCTGTGCTGGTGACGATCTACGCCGATCGCAGCTACAGCTTCATTACCAAGACGCCGCCCGCGTCAGTGTTGCTGAAGAAAGTGGCGAACCTGGCGAAGGGATCCGCCGAGCCGAATCGCAACAAGGTCGGCACGGTGACGGCCAAGCAGGTCGAGGACATCGCGAAGCAGAAGATGCCGGATCTCAACTGCACCGACCTGGCCGCGGCGGTCAAGACGGTGCGCGGCACCGCGCGGTCGATGGGCATCGATGTGATCGGGTGAGCAGGCGG
>DATCXH010000569.1:0-9887 GCA_036565925.1 Vicinamibacterales bacterium | reverse complement strand
TCTGAGACGGGCGCTGAGAGAGCGGAGGGCGCAGAGCAAAGCCCATCGCAGAGATCGCTGAGAGACCGAGGGCCGCAGAGAGGCCGCTACGCGTGGCCGCGCGAAGCGCGGGCTACGAGTAGCGGTGTCCTCCAAGTTAGATCCACCGCCATGAAGAAGCCTTTCACTGCTGCGGCGATCGTCATTGCCTGCGCCTACGACGCTTGTCCGTTGAGACGAGCGAACTGAGTCGGCGGAGGTAACAGTGATCCCGTTTCCTCCGCAGACTCCGTTTCCTCTGGGCTCAGTTCTGCGGCGCAACGTCCCGGTTCTGAATGAGCCACTTGCCATTCACCCGGACCAGTTCATCGACGCTGCGTCCCGCGGCGGCCACACGCACCGGGACGTTCTGGCCGGCGGCCCCGAACACGGTGAGGTAGTACGCGTCGATGCGTGCGTGGTCTTTGTCCACGAACGTGACCTTCGGGTTCAGAGTCATGTGATACATCGGCTGGCGCGGCTGGCCTTTCTCCGCCGCCGCCGACTGGCGCGCGTTGGTGTCCACGATCATCTTCTTGAGCGCCTCGTGGCCTTTGGTCGCGTTCGTGCCGGCCTTGAACTGACCGTCCGGCGTATATGCTGCGGCGTAGGCCTCGGGATTCAGCGTATCGAGCGCCCGCGTATAGCTCCACATCAGCGCTTCGATGTCCGCGCGATCGCGTGCCTCGCGCGCCGTGTTGTCCTGCGCGCCGCCTACCTGCGTGGACACCCACCCGATCGCGCACACCACCACGATCATCATCATTGTCTTCATCAGCTTCATCGCAGACTCCTCAGTAAACGTTCTGTCAGCCGCGTGATTGTACTGTCGTTGAACGCCACACGCGCAGGATCGTGATTGCGGTGCCCGCGATCGCGACGAGCACCAACCCGATGGCCATACGCTGGACTGGCTCGGATTCGAACACGCGCAGCAGTGACGTGCCGAACCGCTGCGCAAGCAGCGCTTCGACGCTGAAGCGGATCAATCGAGCCGCAGCGAAAATCGTCAGGAAACGCGTCAGCGGCACCTTGAGGGCGCCGCTGGTCAGGATGAACGCCGTCATCGGAAACGGTGGTGGCAGCAGCGCCGACAGGCCGAGCGTGAGCGGGCCGATGTCCTTGATGCGGGTGCGAAATCGTTCGAGATGGCGTGATGAGACGAACCGCGTCAGGCCTTCGTCGCTGATCTTGGCGCCGATCGCATACGTGACCGCCGCGCCGACGATCGACCCGGCCGTGACCAGCAGCGGATACAACCAGAACAATTCCCGATTGCGCGCCGCCACGTAAATCACGACGGCGTCCGTGCCGAATGGAATGAACACGAACAGCGACGCGTCGAGGGCGCCCAGCAGGAACAGGCCCCACCAGGTCAGGAAGAAGCGGAACGATGCCATACGCGGGAGGGACAGCTTGCAAGGCTGATGCTGGGCCGCCGCAGTCGTTCAGAGAACGGTAATCCGCAACGTAGCCGGCTCACAACCGAAGTCGGCGAACCACGCCACCCGTTCGATGACGAGGTCGATCGTCATCACATATGTGCCGGCCGTGAGCAGCGGTGGCAGTTCGGCGACTAGCGTGGCGGTCTGGCCGGGCGAAACGTCGCGAGGCAATGCCTGACGCCACCAGTCGAAATCGACGAGCGCGCGGGTGTCATTCTCTCGGTAGAGATGCGCGCCGACGCGAGTCCAACCGCTTCGCGGTGTGTCGCCGCAGAGCCAGGTGGTATCGCCGGTGTTCGTGATCATCAGCTGGATGATGATGGGTTCGCCGGCGCGAACTGACAGCACCGATCCGCTCTCAACGACGATCTGCGCCGAGAGTCGTGAAGGCCGACGCGTGGTGTGCCCGCCGGCCGTTTTCGCGCAGGTGATGTAGTGATGCTGCTCGAGCGCCGCACAGTACGACTTCCAGTAATGCGCGAAGCCCTTCCCGCCCATGAAGGGACCCAGTTCGCCGGCGTTGATCGCCATGTGCGCGAACGGACTGGCCAGCACCACCTCCACCGAGCCGAAGCCGCAATCGCCTGCGAGCGCGGCGACGTTTTCAAGCACCAGCTCGTTCTCGAGGACACCCGAATCGGCCGCTTCGCGAATGCTCTGGGCGGTTGCACCATGGCCGCGTCCCGGCTCTGACATGGCGACGATCCCATGCGGGCGTAGCACGCGATGCATCTCCGTCAGCAGTTCGCGTTGATTCGGTACGTGATGGAAGGCATCGTTGATGACGATGCCATCACACGAGGTATCCGCTGCCGGCAAATGATGCCCGTCGTAGCAGAGGAACTCGGGACGTAGCTGCCAGTTGGTGCGAGGATCCGTTTCAAAGAGCTGGCGGCCGAGCGCCAAGGCAGTGGAAGAGACGTCGACGGCGATCGTTCTGCACCCGTAGCGGTTCAGGATGTGTGACAACCAGCAGCTGCCGGCGCCGACTTCCATCACCACGTCGCCAGGCGCGACACGCAACGCGCTCAGCAGTATGCCGGCGTCGATCAGATGCTTCGGGAGCGCTGCCGGCTCGCTGAACGGCTTGCCGAGCAGGAACGACGGATCGTCGATCGTCGCGAAGTACTGCTCGGCGGCGCGGTTATAGCGATCCGTGGCGATGACCAGCGCAGCGTCTTCCGCGACGTGCCCCTGCCGGCGTGCGCGCCGAAACGGGAGCAGGGCGAACTGACACCAGGCGTCGAGCACCCCGAGTGCGGCGGCTTCGATGGTCGGCGAGCGGTGGAAGATCCGCCGCACAGCGCCGTGCAGCGTCGTCCTTGCGGGCATGTCACAGTCTATCGGCTCCTAGTGAAGGATCGGCCGGCGGAAGGCGTATTCTAGTGAGCCATGAGGCAACGCTTCTCCGCCGTCACCCTCGTGCTGATACTGGCGCTCGCTGCCGTAGCGGCGGCTCAGAGTCAGCCTGCGAAAACGTTTGCTCCCCCGCGGACACCGTGGGGCGACCCGGACCTGCAAGGCGTATGGCCCGGCACTGAGATGGTGGGCGTGCCGTTGCAGCGTCCGCAGCAGTTCGGCTCGCGCAACGTGCTCACCGAAGACGAATTTCAGGCGCGCGTCAAACAGGCGCAGCAGACCGACGAGGATGCGCTCGCCGACTTTGATGTGACGAAGGCCGATACCCGCAACGCCGGTGCTGTGGGGTCGGCGACATCGCCGCCGCCGCATTGGCTCGAGCGGGGCAAGCCTTCTCATCAGGCGTCGTTGATCGTCGATCCGCCAGACGGAAGGCAGCCGGCCCAGGTGCCCGAAGCGCAGAAGCGCGCGGCCGACGCGCAGGCGGCGCGCAAAGGTCGCGGTCCCGCCGATTCGTACATCGATCGCAGTCTCTACGATCGCTGCGTGACACGCGGCGTGCTCGGTTCGATCCTGCCGGTCATCTACAACAACGGCAACGAGATCGTGCAGGCTCCTGGCGTCGTGGCGATCCGCAACGAGATGATCCACGAGACGCGCATCGTGCCACTCGATGGCCGTGCGCATCTCACGCCGTCGATCAAAGGCTACATGGGTGATTCGCGCGGGTGGTGGGACGGCAACACGCTGGTCGTCGAAACCACCAACCTGAATGGTCGCAATGGGGTAGGCCCGAACGGCGGCGGATCGACGAGCGATCGTATCAAGCTCACCGAACGATTCACGCTCGTCGACATCAATACGCTGCAATACGAAGTCACCATCGACGACCCGGGCACGTGGTCGAAGCCGTGGACGATTGCGTTTCCGTGGAAGCGCGATCAGCACTACGGCATGTTCGAGTACGCGTGTCACGAAGGAAACTACGCGATGAAGAATATCTTGACGGGAGCGCGCGCCGACGAGCACAAATAGCGGCGGTCTCCAGACTCCGCGATCGTAGAGCGGAGGCGTTCGCCTCCGCGATCATTGAGAGGATCCACATGAAGCGACTCGTACTTATAGCGATCGCCGCGGCCTTTGTCGTGTCATCGACAGAGCTGAGGGCGATGATTTCTGCGCAGGTGAAGATCGATGCCGGCATCGTCGAAGGAACCGCGAGCGGCCAGCCGAGCGTGCGCGTGTTCAAGGGGATTCCGTTCGCTGCGCCACCAGTCGGTGAGAACCGCTGGAAGGCGCCACAGCCGGTCGCGAAGTGGGAGGGCGTGCGGAAGGCGGACGCGTTCGGCGCTCCGTGCGCCGCAGGTCCTGCGGGCGGTGGGCGAGGTGGCGGCCGCGGACCCGCACCGGGCGCTGCGCCTGGCGCAGCCGCACCAGCAGCACCTGCTCCACCACCGCGTGAGCCCGCGCGCGCCGAAGATTGTCTGTATCTCAACGTCTGGACCAGCGCGAACAGCCCGAACGATCGTCGTCCGGTGATGATGTGGATCTACGGTGGCGGCTTCACGGGCGGCTCCGGCGGTCTCGCCTGGTACGACGGCGAGAACCTCGCCTCCAAGGGCCCGGTCATCGTCACGATGAATTACCGCCTCGGGTCGCTCGGCTTCTTCGCGCACCCGGAGCTGGCCAAGGAATCGGGTCACAACGCGTCTGGCAACTACGGCATGATGGACGCGATTGCTGCGCTGCAGTGGGTCAAGAAGAACATCAGCGCGTTTGGCGGCGATCCCAACAACGTCACCATCGCCGGTGAATCGGCGGGCGCGATGATGGTCGGTGCGCTCGTCGGCTCACCGCTCGCAAAAGGACTCTTCCATCGCGCCATTGCCGAGAGCGGTGGCTACATGGGCCTGACGATGGGACGAATGACGACGGGGCAGAGCGCGCAGGCCAACGGCGTGAAAACGATGGAAGCACTCGGCGTGAAGACGATCGCCGAGCTGCGCGCCAAGCCACTCAACGAGCTCACCGGTCTGTCGGCGGGCGGTCTGATCGTGGACGGCTATGTCATTCCTGAGGACCTCTCGCTGACGTTCATGAATGGCAAGCAGAACGTCGTCGATGTGTTGACCGGTTCGAACAAGGACGAAGCGAATTTTGGCTTATGCTTCGGCTCGGTTGGCCGCGGCGGCGGCCCGGGGCCGACCGTCGAAACGTTCAAGGCCAACGCGCAGCGCCGCTTCGGCGAGGCCGCCGACGACTACGTGAAGCTGTATGGCGTCACGGCGGATGCGCAGGCGCAGCCAGCGGCACACACCGCGTGCGGAGACGAGATCAACTGGAACATGCGGCAGTGGGCGGCGGCGCAGGCCAAGGCCGGCAAGAAGGCCTACACCTACTTCTTCTCCCACATTCCAACCATCAACGGCGGACCCTCGCCGCAGGGTGCGACGCACACCGCCGAGATCTCGTATGTCTTCAACAACCCGAAGGGGCAGGCGAATCAGACCTGGAACGAGGTCGATACGAAGCTCGCCGACCAGATGTCGTCGTATTGGGTCAACTTCATCAGCAAGGGCGATCCAAACGGCAACGGCTTACCGAAGTGGCCAGAGAACAAGGACCTGATGAGCGGCCGCGTGATGGTGTTCGGCGATACGCCGCAGGTCGAATCAGCCACACCGACGTCGAAGCTGTCGTTCTATCAGGCTGCGTATCAGCGGCTGATCAAGACGCCAGCCGGCACCAATTAGTTGCGGCACTCCGGAGTCTGGGATGCACGCCGCGCATGTTCGCATGCGCGGTGGTGTGTCTCGGCGGATTCACTCGATTGACGCGCCTCATCACGCTCCGCAACGACTGATCGGCGTCTCTCCCTGGCAGCGCACCGTGCGAGAAACGACCGACCACTGGGATGGGCAGCGGTTCATGAACCCTGCCGGTCCGACGCCTCTCTCGTTCAGCGCAGTTCCGCGAATGCTGCTCGAGCGCCGGACGCCCTGGCCGTCGCGGATCGATGTGCCGCCGCGGGTGCCCGCGCCACTGGACGAGGCCGAGGCCGTGGTGACGTTCATCGGTCACGCCACATTTCTGATTCAGACCGCGGCCGGCAACATGCTGACCGACCCGATGTATTCGCAGCGGGCGGGCCCGCTTCTGTTTGGACCGCACCGCGTGCGTCAGCCGGCCGTGCGGATGGAGGATCTCCCGCCCATCTCGCTGGTGCTCCTGAGTCACAACCACTACGACCATTGCGACCTGCCGACGCTCCGAACGCTGGCGAAGCGATTCGATCCGATCGTCATCACGCCCCTCGGGAACAGTGCGCTCGTCAGGTCAGCGGGACTGACGAAGGTCGAGGAACTCGATTGGTGGGAGCTGGCACGGACGACCCCGATACCGATTACCGTGACACCCGCGCATCACTTCTCAGCGCGCACGCCGTTCGATCGGAATCGAGCGCTGTGGGGTGGTTTCGTCATCAGCACGGGCAGGATGCGGATCTACTTCGCAGGCGATACCGCATACCGCCCGTACTTCGTCGACATCAAGCAGCGACTCGGGCCGATCGATCTGGCGCTCTTGCCCATCGGCGCCTACGAGCCACGGTGGTTCATGCACGCGGTCCATGTGAATCCACACGAGGCCGTGCAGGCGCATCTGGATCTCGAGGCTGCGCAGAGCATCGGCATGCACTACGGCACGTTTCAGTTGACGACCGAGGGGATCGACGAACCGGTGACCGGCTTGCGCGACGCGTGCGCCGCGCGGAACGTCCCGTCGTCACGATTCCGCACGCTTGGCTTCGGCGAGTCGCTGCGCCTTGTCGTCAGAATCTGAACACGAAGCCCACTGAACCGCGCGTGAAGTCGAGATCGCCCGGTCCGTTTTCGAGCTCGATGCCGAGCACGTCCAGCGCTTCGAAGGTTCGGAAGTAACGAATGTCACCTCGGATGCCGGCGTGCGTGCCGAAGAACAGCATCACCCCGCCGCCAAAGTTCCAGCCGATCTTGTTCTCGTTTAGGTTTTCCCCATTCAGCTGAAACGCATCACCCTCGGCGCGAACCAGTCCAATGCCAGCCAGTCCGTAGGGCCGAATGCCGAAGCCTTTCTGTCCGCCGAACGGAACACCGACCAACACGTTGCCGAATGCGGTCAACACACTGCTGTTGCCGAGGTCGGTCTCGCCGAAGAAGTCAGGGCTGTATCCAAAATCTCCCTCGACGCCGATCACCCCCGCGCCCATCCATGCGAGGCTCGCGCCCCAATTGAACCGGCTCGAATCAACCGCGTCGCCAAACTCGCCTCCGGCATCGCCGCCGAAGTTCCAGCCGACGAACGGAATGAAGAGGCCGTCGGCGTGTGCGGCGCCGGCGGAGAAGCCGCAGAACAACGCGGCCATGATGAGCGTGCGAAAGGTGCGTGCGGTCACACGACGGATAGTCATGGCGAGGCGCAGTGCACGCTGTATGCCGCTGCTCGTTCGCTGAGCCCGACAGCACGAAACTTGATGGCGTCGCTTCCCGAATACCTACGGCGCACTTCTCATTCCACGGAATGCCGTGGACGTCCTCCAATTGAACGGAGTCTTCTTCGACGTTTTTCTTCTTGGCGCACTGGTCCGAGTCTTGCGCCAGCAGGGAAGATGGCTACTTTAAAAGACTTCACCGCAGATGAATGGAAGAACGTCGCGGCGGCTCCATTTATGGCCGGCCTGGTTGCCACCATGGCCGATCTGAGCGGTCCAGTTGGTATCACCAAGGAAGCGGTCGCGGTCGGCAGGCTGATTACCGAGTCGGGCAAAACGGCATCGAGCGAGCTGATTCGTGCACTGGCCGAATCGTTCAAGGGTGGCGCGCGTCCCGAGATGCCGGAGATTCCGAAAGAGCGTGACATGGCGCGCACGTCGCTCATCAACAAGTGCGGGCTCGCGGTGGCTGCCATTGCCGCGAAGTCGCCGCAAGAGGCTCAGGAATTCAAGGCGTGGTTGATGTCGATCGCCCGTGGTGCTGCCGAGGCAGCGAAAGAAGGTGGGTTCCTCGGCTTCGGCGGCACGCAGGTCAGCGAGAAAGAGCAGAACGCGTTGAATCAGCTCAGTGCCGCGCTCGGCGTGAAGGCCTAAACCTTCCGCGCCGCTTACTTTGTTGTCGCAGGTGCCGGGGTGGCGGCTGTCGCAGCTGCCGGAGGTGCGCCCTTGCTCTGCTCTTCGACAACGCGACGCGCGAGGTAATTGACGACGCTCGCATCGGTGCGCGCGGCGGTGAGAAACGCCGTACGCAGCAACTGCTCTCGTCGTCCTTTGAGTGTCGCCGTGATGCGTTCCTTGACGTTCGGCGTCGACAGGTCGCGTTGCCCAGCCGGTTCCTTCGAGACGACGAACACGATCGTGTGCGCGCCGTTACCGCTGACGACCCGCGCACGGCCCGGCTCGGTTTTCAGGACCGCATCGCGGAGCGCGGCTGGCGCCTGATTGATCGCCGACATCGGCACGAGGCCAAGATCGCCGCCGCGCGGAGCCGACTCAGGATCCTCTGAGAAGTCGCGCGCCAGGTCGCCGAATGGAGTACCGCTCTGCAAGCGCTGCATGAGCGACTGCACCTTCATCGCCGCCGCCTGCGGAGTCGTCGCATCGTCACCGGTTCGGTTGGTGATCTGCTGGTCGCGCACGGGTGTCACGACGATCTGCGCCAGGTGAAACGCATCTTCCGGCAGGTTGAACTGGGTGCGGTTGGCATTGAAGAAATCGGTGACCTGCTGATCGGTGACCGTGATCTTCGAGGTGACCTCGCGTTCCAGCACTTTCTGCGCAGTAAGCTCACGGCGAAGGCGATCGCGCATGTCGGCGGTGGTGAGATTTCGGGTGGTCAGCTCCTTCTGATACGCCTCGTCGCCGAGGTTTTTCTTCGCCTCGGCGTAGGCGTTATCCACGTCACTCTCGTTCACCTGAATCTTCAAATTGTTCGCCTTCGAGAGCAGGATCTCCTCCATGATGAGCTCGTCGAGGATGCCCATCCTGGCGGTGGTCGCTTCTTCCTCGGACAGCTGCTGTGCCGGATTCGACGTCCGCCGAAAGCTCTTCTCGACCTCGTCGCGGGTGATGGCCTTGCCATTGACCACGGCGTAGGTATCGGCGGTGACCGTGACCGCCGGTGTAGATGTCGTCGTTGAACGGCAGGCACCGATGATAAAAAGGGCAGCCAGGGCGGGCGCGACCGAGAGGCGATGCATATGAGTCATGACGCTCAAGGATACTCTGTGGGAGCTCCTACCGCCCTCGTCTGCTCCGCTGCCGACGTCCAGCCTTTGCGCGAGTTATATCGCCAGGAGATGAACTCCCAGATCGTCCACGACTCGATTCATCGCCGCAGCGGGTGGACGACCACATATGTACTGACCGTCAACGGCGTCACGGCGGGATTTGGCTCGATGGCGATCGGGGGACCGTGGACCGGCAAGCCGACGATTTTCGAGCTCTACATCCTGCCCGAGCATCGCTCGCGCGCCTTTGATCTGTTCGAAGCGCTCCTCGGGACGAGTGGGGCCAGGTTCATGAAGGTGCAATCCAGCGACGCGTTGCTCTTGGCAATGCTCTATACCTACGCGCGCGACATACGGAGTGCGGCGATCGTGTTTCAGGATCGCCTGCCCACCGCTCTGCCGTCGGTGGGGACCGTGATGCAGTGCTCGATGACCGATCGACAGATCCGACACTGCATCGAGGCGCGGCAAGGTGGTCCTGAATGGCGGCTGGAGCTGAATGGCGAGACGGTAGCAACCGGCGGAATTCTGTTTCATTACAACAGGCCGTACGGCGACGTCTACATGGACGTCGCTGAGCCCTATCGACGACGTGGCTTCGGCTCGTATCTGGTCCAGGAACTGAAGCGAGCCGCGTACGCGCTCGACTGCATCCCCGCGGCACGTTGCGATCCGACGAACGTCGCCTCGCGAAAGACACTGCAGAAGGCCGGGCTCGTCCCGTACGCCCACATCCTGGACGGCACCATCGCCTGACTGCGAGCAGTGGGTCATTCGTTGCGGCCGGCCGTTCGGCCGGCCATTTCC
>DATCXH010000728.1:0-10359 GCA_036565925.1 Vicinamibacterales bacterium | reverse complement strand
TCGTGCCCATGTTCGACCCGCACAGATTGTTGTTGGCGGGGATGTAGATCATCCGCGTGAGCGGGCTGAATGCGATCGGCGGCCAGTTCTTGCCACCATGCACGCCCGGACAAAAATCGGCGCGCTTGCCCGTCATCGGCTTGCGATCGGGATCCACATCGGGTCGTCCGCTCACCCGATCCACACCGCGGAAGACGTTCTGAAACACAAACGGCTTGCCTTCGACGTACCGAATGGGACCGTTGCTGCGCTCGAGGAACCAGATGTATCCGTCGCGCGCGACATCGATCAGTCCTGTGATCGTGCGGTTGTTGCGTCGGTAGTCCACGAGGATGGGCGGCGACACTTCGTCCCAGTCCCACGAGTCGTTCTGGTGGTACTGGTGATACCCCTTCATCGCGCCGGTTGCGACATCGAGAGCGATCACCGACGCGACATAGAGATTGTCACCGGGCCGTTGATCGCCGATCGTCGGACCGCCATTGCCCGTGCCCCAGTAGGCGAGGTTCGTCTCGGGATCGTAGTTGCCGGTCACCCACACCGGCGCGCCACCAGTCTTCCAGTGATCGCCCTTCGGCCACGTCTCGCTGCCCGGTTCGCCAGGCGCGGGCACAGTGTAGGTGCGCCATCGCTCCTTGCCGGTCTCGAGATCAAAGGCAGCGACGAAACCACGGATGCCGAACTCGCCACCCGAGGCGCCCACCATGACGACGCCGCCGGCAACGAGCGGCGCGAGCGTCGTGTAATAGCCAGCCGCGTTATCCGCGACGACCGTCGTCCACAGTTCGCGACCAGTGCGAGCATCGAGCGCGACGAGCACCGCTTCGCCCGCCGCGAAGTACACCTTGTCGCCGAAGAGGGCGACGCCGCGGTTGGTTTCATGCGGCACCGACATCGCCGCTGTGCGTGGCCGACGATACCGCCACAGCAGGTTGCCGGTCTTCACATCGATCGCGATAACTTGATTGTTGGGACTCGTGACGAACATCACGCCGCCGTTGACGATCGGCGCCGCCTGATGGACACGCGCTTCAGCGGTCGAGAACACCCACGCCGGACGCAGCCGTGCGACGTTCGCTGGTGTGATTTGCGTGAGCGGACTGAACCCCCACCCGTCATACGTGCGACGGATCATCAGCCAGTTTTCTTCCTCGGGATTCTTCAGGCGGTCGGCTGTGACCGGGCGGTAGTCTCGGAGAACGGCGGGGATCGGCGCCGGAACCGGTGGTGCACCCCGCTGCGCGGTTACTGTCGCGAACGCGGCGCCGATAACGAGCGCCGTGAATGTCACCGCGGTCCTTGGTCCCTGGTTCTTGGTTCTTAGTCCGTCATTTGTCCGTGGTCCGGCCTTTGTCCGAGGTCCGCTGCGAGGACCAAGGACCTTGGACCACAGGACGGACCAAGGACCAAACACGAAGGACCAAGGCCCCGCGCTCCATCGATCCGACAAGCGCGCCAGCACGGCGGAAGGATACATCCCCCCGGCTTCGCGTGTCGCTTCGGCGGGGCAGGCCCGTGGCACAATCCCACCAGCCAGGGATTCTGCCTGCAGATCGCAAGAATGCCTTGGCTGGTTGACAGTGTTTATCAGCGCGCTTCGCGCGCTTTGGACCGCTATGCCGGTCAGCACGGGCTAAGCGCAACCAACCAGCCGCATAGCGGTCCAGGGAGAACATTCCCATGCGTTTGACGATTTTTTGTTGCGTCCTTCTATTCATGACGTCCTGCAGCGCACCGTCTGATCCGCCCAAGCCGGCACTGACCTATCCCACAACCACCAAGGGCACCGTTGTGGACGACTACAACGGAACCAGGGTCGATGATCCCTACCGGTGGATGGAGAACCTGGACAGCCCGGAGGTGGCGGCGTGGGTCAAAGCGCAGAACGCCGTCACCGAGCCGTTTCTCGCCTCGCTGCCGCACCGCAAGCCCCTCAACGATCGGCTGACCGCGTTGTGGAACTATCCCCGCGTTGGCCTGCCATCGCTCGAGGGCGGACGGATGTTCTACGCGAGGAACGCCGGCCTTCAGCGTCAGTCGCCGATTTACATGCGCGCGAGCATCGAGACTCCCGCGACGATCGTGATCGATCCAAACCTGATCTCCGAAGAAGGCACGCTCGCCCTCATGCAGTTCACTCCGTCGCCGGACGCGAAGCTCATCGCCTACGGGCTCTCCGAGGGCGGCGCTGACTGGCAGACCATCCGCGTGCGCGATGTGACGTCAGGCAAAGATCTCGATGACGAGGTCCGCTGGATGCGGTTCTCGGACATTTCGTGGACCAGGGACGCGAAAGGCTTCTACTACTCACGCTATCCGGAACCGCCCAAAGGCAAAGTGCTCGAGGCCGCGCTCTCGGGGCACACGCTCTACTACCACCGCGTCGGCACACCGCAGTCGGCGGACGTACTCGCGTACGAGCGAAAGGACCTGCCCGGCTGGATCATCAACGGCAAGGTGACAGAAGACGGGCGGTATCTGCTGATCACGATGTTCGAAGGATCCGGCAACAAGAATCGCCTCTACGCCGCCGACCTCGGAAACGCGGCGGCGCCGAACGTGAACGCACCTGTGAAGCCGGTGATCGAAACTGACGATGCCGAGTTCGCGCCGATCGGCAATAGAGGATCGGTCGTATTTCTTCGCTCGGATAAGGACGCAAAGAACCGCAAGGTGATCGGCGTCGACTTGCAGAATCCGGCGCCCGCCGCATGGAAGACGATCGTGCCGGAGCAGCCGCAGTCACTCGAAACCGTCGCCGTGATCGGCGGCAGGGTGGTGGCGCAGTATCTCGTGGACGTGCAGAGCAAGTTGCGGCTGTTCGGTCTCGACGCCAGCGACCAGGGAGAGATCGCGCTGCCCGGCATCGGCACTGTCGGCGGCGTGAGCGGACGCGAAGATGCGCCGGACGTGTGGTACACGTTTACCTCCCCGTTGACACCGTCCACCGTCTATCGCTACGACCCGTCGACCAAGAAGAGCACGGCATTCGAGCCGCCGCGGCTTCCAATCGACCTGAGCGGCTTCGAGACGACAGCGATGTTCGCCACCTCGAAGGACGGCACGAAAGTCCCGTTCTTCCTCACCGCGAAAAAGGGCCTTGCACGCGACGGCAACAACCCGACGATGATCTACGGCTACGGCGGGTTCTCGGTCACCACGCTGCCCACGTATCGGCAGGATGTGCCGGCCTGGCTCGAGATGGGTGGGGTGTGGGTCACCGTGAGCATGCGCGGCGGCTCCGAGTATGGCGAGAAGTGGCACGAGGCGGGAATGCTCGAGAAGAAGCAGAACGTCTTCGACGACTTCATCGCCGTCGCCGAACATCTCATTCGCGAAAAGTACACGTCGCCGGCGAAGCTGGGCGTCATGGGCGGTTCAAACGGCGGCTTGCTCGTCGGCGCTGTGATCAACCAGCGTCCCGAGCTCTACGCCGTCGCGCTGCCCGCGGTTGGCGTGATGGACATGCTGCGCTACGATCGCTTCACCGGCGGACGCTTGTGGGTGCAGGAGTATGGCTCGGCGCAGAACGCCGCACAGTTCCCGTTCCTGATCAAGTACTCCCCGCTGCAGAACATAAAGACGGGTGTCTGCTATCCGGCGACGCTCATCACCACCGCCGATCACGACGACCGCGTCGTGCCGAGTCACTCATTCAAGTACGCAGCAGCGTTGCAGGCGGCGCAGAGTTGCGCCAACCCGGTGTTGATCCGCGTCGAGGTCTCCGGCTCGCACGGCTATCGCCCGACGGACAAGTTGATCGCCGAGCGCGCCGATCAGTGGGCGTTTGCCGCCGATGCGATGGGAATGAAATGAACCGTGCGGGTCCAACGAACAGGACCCGCCCTACGGCTGAGTGAATTACGGCAGTCTTGCGGCTTTGACCTTCTCAGCCTGCTCGATCCGAAATGTGCGGAGCTTCTCTTTCAGCTCCGGGCGCGAATTCGCGAGGATCGAGATCGCGAACAGTCCCGCGTTGGTCGCACCCGCTTTCCCAATCGCAAACGTCGCAACGGGAATGCCGCCCGGCATTTGCGCCGTCGACAGCAGCGAGTCGAGTCCGAGCAGCGCGCTGGTGATCGGCACACCGAGCACCGGAATCGTCGTATGCGCGGCGACGACACCCGCGAGGTGCGCTGCGCCACCGGCGCCGGCAATGATCACCTCGAGCCCCTTCGCCTGAGCGCCCGAGGCGAACGCCGACGTCACGTCCGGCGTGCGGTGCGCCGACATGACGTGCTTCTCGTTCGGCACTCCAAATTTGTCCAGCACATCAACGGCAGCCTGCATCGTCTCCCAATCCGACGATGAGCCCATGATCACGGCGACAAGTGGGTTGCTCACAGTCCCCTACAGTACTCAATTCGAAACGCAAAATTCAAAACGCCAGAGACGTGCAGAATTCGGGCGCACGCGCGCGATGTGCATTTTGCATTTTGCATTTTCCATTACACGCGATAGTTTCGAAGGTTCATGAGCGCCAAAATCATCTACACCTACACCGACGAAGCCCCTGCCCTGGCCACGTATTCGCTGCTGCCGATCATCCAGGCGTTCACACGCGCCGCCGGCGTCGTGGTGGAGACGCGCGACATTTCGCTCGCCGGCCGCATCCTTGCGACCTTTTCCGACCGCTTGCCGCCGGATCGCCGACAGTCAGACGACCTCGCCGAGCTCGGACAGCTGGCCAAGACGCCCGAGGCCAACATCATCAAGCTGCCGAACATCAGCGCGTCGATCCCCCAGTTGAAGGGCGCCATCAAAGAGCTTCAGCAGCAGGGCTACCCGGTGCCGGACTATCCGGAAGATCCGCAGAACGACGAGGAAAAGGCGCTTAAGGCTGCCTACGCCAAGGTGCTTGGCAGCGCGGTGAATCCGGTGCTGCGCGAGGGCAATTCCGATCGACGGGTGGCAACGTCGGTGAAGGAGTACGCGAAGCGCCATCCGCACTCGATGGGCGCGTGGAGCAAGGATTCGAAGTCGCATGTCTCGCATATGACTCGAGGCGACTTCTACGCGAACGAGCTGGCCACAGTGGTCAACGCCACCGGGAAGCTGCGAATCGAGCTGACCGACGAGTCAGGTAAGTCGACGGTGCTCAAGGACGGCGTCGCGGTCACCGAAGGCGACGTGATTGCCGCAACGCTGATGAGCCGTCGTGCGCTCACCGAGTTCTTCGCGACGCAAATCGAGGACGCAAAAGCCAGAGGCGTACTGCTGTCGCTGCACCTCAAGGCAACGATGATGAAGGTGTCCGATCCGATCATGTTCGGACACGCGGTGCGTGCGTATTACAAGGACGTTTTCGACAAGCACGCGAAGACGTTCGAGGAGCTCGGTGTCGATCCA
This sequence comes from Vicinamibacterales bacterium, assembly GCA_036565925.1. Lineage (GTDB taxonomy): Bacteria > Acidobacteriota > Vicinamibacteria > Vicinamibacterales > UBA2999 > Gp6-AA40. Next base: position 5,010 of record DATCXH010000728.1, on the reverse strand, counting down.
GACAACGGCATCGGCGACGTCTACGCCAAGATTCAGAGGCTGCCTGCGGACAAGCGCGCCGAGATCGAGGCCGACATTCAGGCGGTCTATGCGAGGCGACCGCCGTTGGCCATGGTCGATTCGAGCAAGGGGATCACCAACCTGCACGTGCCGAGCGACGTCATCATCGACGCGTCAATGCCGGCCGCCATTCGATCGTCGGGGCAGATGTGGGGACCTGACGGCAAGCTCCACGACATGAAGGCGATGATTCCCGATCGCTCCTACGCCGGGATCTATCAAGCGACCCTCGACGATTGCCGAGAGCACGGCGCGTTCAACGTGCCGACGATGGGGACCGTGTCGAACGTCGGGCTGATGGCGCAAGCCGCCGAAGAGTACGGCTCGCACGACAAGACGTTCGAGATTCCCGTGGCCGGAACGGTTCGCGTCGTGGACGGGTCAGGTCGGGCGCTGTTCGAGCACCAGGTCGAGCCCGGCGACATCTGGCGCATGTGCCGGACCCGCGATCTGCCGATCAGGGACTGGGTGAAGCTGGCCGTCACGCGGGCGCGCGCCACCGGGCACACGGCGATCTTCTGGCTCGACGAGTCGCGCGCTTACGACCGCCATGTAATCGATAAGGCGAAGCAGTATCTGAAGGACCACGACATCTCGGGCCTCGACATCCAGATCCTGAACCCGGTGGATGCGATCCGCGCGACGCTCAAACGTGTGCGCGCGGGGCAGGACACGATCTCGGTGACCGGCAACGTGCTGCGGGACTACCTCACGGATCTCTTCCCGATTCTCGAGCTCGGCACGAGCGCGAAGATGCTGTCGATCGTGCCGCTGCTCGACGGCGGCGGTCTGTACGAGACCGGCGCAGGTGGCTCGGCCCCGAAGCACGTGCAGCAATTTCAGCAGGAGAACTATCTGCGTTGGGATTCGCTCGGCGAATTCCTCGCGCTGGCCGTGTCGATCGAGGACCTCGGGACAAAGACCGGCAATGCGCGCGCACAGATCGTCGCCGACGCCCTCGACAAGGCGAACGGCAAGATCCTCGACAACGACAAGTCGCCGCAGCGAAAAGTCGGCGAGCTCGACAATCGCGGCAGTCATTTTTACCTGGCGATGTATTGGGCGCGTGCGCTCGCGAATCAGACCCGCGACCAGGAGCTGAGCGCAACCTTCACACCGATCGCGCAACAGCTCGAGCAGCAGGAACAGACGATCGTGGCCGAGCTGAACGGTGTGCAGGGACGGCCAGTTGAGATCGGTGGCTACTACCATCCCGATCCGAATAAGACGGCGGCGGCGATGCGGCCGAGCCCCACGCTCAACCGCATCGTTGACTCGCTGTCCGGCTGAAGCCGGACACTACAACTGTCACGCGGGAATCTTGAGTACCTGCCCGGGCTGGATCTTGTTGGGGTCGTTGAGCAGATCGCGGTTAGCGTTGAAGATTTCCATGTACTTATTCGCGCTGCCGAGCTCGCGCTTCGCGATCTCGCTGAGCGTGTCGCCAGACTGCACTGTGTAGGTTTTCATCGATGCCTTGGCGGGAGTCGGCTGCGGCATCGACTGTGCCTGCCCCGCCGGCTGCTGCTGAGCACCGGGCTTGACGCGAATGTCAGCCATGACGTCTTTTTGCCAGTCGGGAACCGTCTTCAGCGCGTTCCAGATCTTGTTTTTTTCGTCTTCAGATTTCACCGTGCCATTGAAATGAAGCTTGCCGTCGCGCTCTTCGGCTGAGCCTTCCATCCCTAACTGCTTGGCTGTCGTCACTGCCTGGCTGTACTTGTCACGGAGTCCCATGTGACTATCCCTTTCCGAGCCCTGGGCGCCGTAGCGCGAAGCGCAAAGGCGGCGTTGCTCGGTTCGCGTTGAAGCAAGCGCGGTGCCTCCGGGAAATGGGTGAAAATGAATGCTTCGTCTGGAGGCTTCATGCGACGTCTTTTCATGACGCTCCTTCTCGTGGCGTCCACCGTGCCGCTTCGTGGTCAAACGGCGACCCCGCCTCTGCAGGTTCCCTACACACAGTTCCGACTCGCCAACGGGCTCACGGTCATCCTGCATCAGGACAAGAGCGTGCCGATCGTGACGGTGAACGTCTGGTATCACGTCGGATCGGCGAACGAGAAGCCCGGCCGCACCGGCTTCGCACATTTGTTCGAGCACCTGATGTTCGAGGGATCGAAGAACGTCAAGGAGGGTGTGTTCGACACGCTGCTCGAGAGCGCCGGCGGCAACAACAACGGCTCGACGACCAACGATCGCACCAACTATTTCGAGGATCTGCCGTCGAACGCGTTGGAGCTTGCGCTCTATCTCGAGTCCGATCGCATGGCGTATCTGCTCGATACGATGACGCCGCAGCGCGTCGACGGTCAGCGCGATGTCGTCAAGAACGAGCGGCGTCAGAGTTACGAGAATCAGCCGTATGGCATGGCGTCGATCGACATCGACAAGATGCTGTGGCCGCAAAACCATCCGTACAACTGGCCGACGATCGGCTACATGGAGGACCTCACCGCGGCGAGCCAGAGCGACGTCGTGGAGTTCTTCAAAAAGTACTACGTGCCGAATAACGCCAGCCTGGTCGTTGCCGGCGACATCGACATTCCGCGGACAAAAACGCTGGTCGAGAAATGGTTCAACGAGATCCCGCGCGGCGCTGACGTGGAGCCGATCGCTCCGCCGGCGGCGATCCTGTCGGAGGTCAAGAAGAAGACATTGACCGATCGCGTTGCGCTGGAGCGGCTATACCTCGCCTGGCTGACGCCGCGAATGTACGCGCCGGGCGATGCGGCGCTCGACATGGTGTCGTCAGTCCTCACGGGCGGAAAGAACTCGCGTTTGTACAAGCGCCTCGTCTACGACACGCAAATGGCACAGGACGTGACGGCGTTCCAGCAGTCCGGCGCGATCGGCAGCGAGTTCCAGATCATCGCCACCGCCCGGCGCGGTCACACGGCTGCGGAACTGCAGAAGGTGATCGACGAAGAGCTGGAGAAACTGCGGCGCGAAGCTCCGGAACCGCGCGAGGTACAACGCGCGATCAACCAGATCGAGGCGTCGTTCTACCGGCGCATGGAGCGCGTGAGCAACAAAGCCGACTCACTGAACGGCTACTACTTCGCCGGCGGCGGCCCCGACTACTTCGCCGAAGATCTGGCGCGCTACACGTCGTTGAGTCCGTCGGACGTGCAGGCGGCTGCGATTCGCTGGCTTCCGGCCGATCGCCGAGTCGAAGTGGTCGTCGTCCCGGAGGCGAAGAAATGAGCGCCGCCACCAAGCACATAAAGACGGTCGTTGCCGTCGTCATCGTCGTCGGATCGTTCGCGGCCGCGCTGATCGCACAGAGCGCGCCGGATCGAACGAGGCCACCGATGATTGGCCCCCCGCCGCGGCTCAACCTTCCCGAGATCCAGAGACGCATGCTGTCGAACGGCCTCGCCGTGTGGCTGGTCGAATCGCACGAAGTGCCGCTCGTGCAGGTCAATCTGCTCGTGAAGGCTGGTGCAGGCGATGACCCTGCCGGCAAGTTCGGACTCGCCAGCCTGACCGCGGCGATGCTCGACGAAGGCGCAGGATCGCGCAACGCATTGGAGCTGGCCGACGCGGTGGACTTCCTCGGTGCATCGCTGGCCACTACGGCGTCTTTCGATGCGTCGGCCGTGCGACTCAACGTTCCCGTCGCCCGCGTCAAAGACGCCTTGCCGCTGATGGCGGATGTGATTCTTCGCCCGACGTTCCCCGACGCAGAACTCGAGCGGCTCCGTCAGGAACGGCTGACAGCGCTGCTGCAGGCCAAGGACGATCCCGCATCCGTCGCGCCGATGGCGTTCGCGCGCACCGTCTTCGGCGCAACGCATCGCTACGGCACCGGCGTCGCTGGAACCGAGACGACGCTGAAGGCATTCACGGTCCCGGATCTCAAGACCTTTCACGCATCGAAGTATCAGCCTGGCAACGCAGTGCTGATCGTCGTCGGCGATGTGAAGCTTGACGCGATCGTTCCACTGCTCGAGACGCAGTTCGGCTCATGGAAAGGGACGAACCCCACGCGAACGCCGGTACCACAGGCTCCGCAGGTCGCGCAGGGACAAATCACGATTGTCGACATGCCCGATGCCGCCCAGTCGCAGATCCGCATTGGTTGGGTCGGCGTGCCCCGCTCGACGCCCGACTACTTCACCATCGAGGTGCTGAATACGATCCTTGGCGGCTCGTTCACGTCGCGTCTCAATCAGAACCTGCGCGAGGAACATCAATTCAGCTACGGCGCCAGCTCGCGTTTCGACATGCGACTGTCGGCCGGCGCGTTTCAGGCCGGCGCTGGCGTGCAGACCGACAAGACCGCCGAGGCACTGCGGGAGTTCTTCAACGAGCTCAATGGCATTCTCAAGCCAGTGTCCGCCGACGAGTTGGCCAAGGCCAAAAACTACGCGGCGCTCAGCTTCCCAAGTGAGTTCGAAACGAGCGGCGACCTCTCGGCAAAGATGGAAGAAATGGTCGTCTACGGTTTGCCGGATTCGTACTTTGGCTCGTACGTGGATAACCTTCAAAAGGTCACCGCGGCGGCCGTACAGAAGGCGGCGGAGACCTACATTCAGCCCAAGCGATTCGCGGTGGTCGTCGTCGGGGATCGCAAAGTGATTGAACCGGGGATTCGCGCGCTGAATCTCGGGCCGGTGCGTGTAATGTCGGTGGACGAGGCGGTGGGCCAATGAGCGTATCAGTCGATCTGCAGCACCTGATTTCCTACTCCGATCACGAACGGATGAAATGGAAGGCATGGCTCGCGTCGGACGCGGCCACGCGTCTGGCGATTCCGTTCCAGACTGGCGCCAGGTTTCCGACTGTCGGCAGCCTGCTCCACCACGTGTTCTGGGTCGAGGAGCGGCACCTCTCGCGCCTCGAAGGGCATCCGCTGCCAGACACCGATATTCCGCAGAACGACTTGGAGGCGCTGTTCACGTTCGGCGATCGTGTGCGCGCGAATTTGCGCCAGTATGTGGCGACCAT
>DATCXH010000184.1:0-10595 GCA_036565925.1 Vicinamibacterales bacterium | reverse complement strand
AGTTCATCTCAGCTCCAGGCCTGACCAGTCCATTGTTCATCGAGCGCAACCACGAAGTGCGCTTCACCACGCTGTCTGCCGGTCTCTCCGGTCAGTTCTTCGAGAACGCCTGGTTTCATCCGTTCGTCAACTCGAACTCGTCCGGGAACGTGAGCACATCGAGACCGTACCGCCGCCAGTGCCGCCGCGCGGGTCAAGCGTGAATCTTGCGCTCGATGACTCAACACGGGTGCGTTACAGCGGACGACCGTATTTCGCCACCGGATTCAAGGTGTACCTCTCTGAGCACGCATTCATTCGCGGCGACATCCGCACGTCGTTGTCCAGTCAGGGCCTCGCCGCACTGGGATGGCGCAGCGGAGTCGGGGTGGACTTCTGAAGGAGGGTCGGCGATGCGCTTCACGATTCACGACTTGACGGTTGCGTTGCTCATGGTGCTGATTGCGGTCCAGAGCGCCACCGCACAGACTTCATCGCCCACGAACGCGCGCGACGTGTGGCGAAATTTTGCCAGGCGCGTGGAGCTCGGTACTGAGCTCAACGTACAGCTGAGCGACGGCCATCGCGTGCGAGCGACACTGGTCGGCGTTGCGGATGACGCGGTTTTGCTGCAACCAAAAACTCGTATCGCGGTGCCGGTCCAGGCAGTTCGTTATGACGACATCGTCCGCATGGAGCCGCGAAAGAATGGCCACGGTACCGGCAAAGCAGTTGCAATTGGCGTGGCGACGGGCGTCGGCACGTTCTTCGGGATCATGTTGCTGCTGCTTGCGGCCGTGGGTGACTGAAGGATCCGATCACAACGATCGAACGGGTCCGACGCGCATATTGCCGACTAGGCACTAGTTGGCACAGACTGGTGGGATGCGAGGGCGCTACCCCGGACCCTCGGGGATTTCCTATTCGTTCGGTCCAGGTCCGCTGACGCCGGCGATCAAGGCCATCATGATCGCCAACGGTCTGGTCTTCATCGTCACGTTTTTCCAGCCCATCCTTGGACTACAGCTCGGGCTCGCTCCCAAGTTCCTCATCGAGAACTATGCGGTGTGGGAACTGGTCACGTACATGTTCGTGCATGCCGGCCCGATGCACCTGCTCTTCAACATGCTGATGCTCTACTTCATGGGCGTCGAGTTGGAGCGGATGTGGGGAACGAAATATTTCGCGAAGTTCTATTTCGCGTGCGGCATCGGCGCCGGTGTGACCCAGGTGCTCTTGGGACTGCTGCCGGGCGCGATAGGCCAGCAGTTCTACTACACATCAACAGTGGGCGCCTCAGGCGCGATCTTCGGAGTCCTTCTCGCGTTCGCGCTGTATTTTCCAACGCGTCCGATCCTCATGTTCTTCCTCTTCCCCGTTCCAGCGAAGTACTTCGTGATGATCATCATCGCGATAGAGCTCCTGCTTTTCGGTGGCGGAGGCGGAGGCGTCGCGCACAGCGCGCACCTCGGTGGTGCGGTCACTGGATATCTGTACCTCAAGCGACCCCGGCTGAATCTGTTCTCCGAGATTCAGTACCGCTATCTCAAGTGGCGGATCAACCGCACGCGTCGCAAGTTCGACGTGTATTCGGGTGGCCGACGCGACGACATCAACCGGCGGGTCCACTAGTGGACCCGCTCGCCTCCCAGAGATGATCCCCGTCCACCGCTGGGATGAAATCGCGCTCGAAAAAATTACCGAGATGATCTCGCGGAAGATCGTCACCGGCGAACGCGAGATGCTGGCACAGACTTACCTCAAGCGTGGCGCGCAGGTCCCCATGCACTCTCATGACAGCGAGCAAATGACCTACGTGCTCCAGGGCGCGCTGCGGTTTCTCGTGGACGGCGAGGAAATCATCGTGAAGGAGGGTGAAGTCCTGCACATTCCTTCGGGCACGCCGCACCAGGCCGAAGCGCTCGAGGACACCTTCGAGCTCGATGTCTTCAGCCCCATTCGCACCGATTGGCTGGAAGCAGAGCCGGTGCGATAATTTGAGATCGATGAAGGGTTCCGGGCTGGCCAACGGCGCCGAGACTCGCTCGCAGGGAACCCCGGCGCGCCGCGGCCGAGAGCACGAAGGGCTGACGCGCGACGAGTTGCTCGCGGCCTACCGACTGATGCTCCTGTCGAGGAAGGTGGACGACAAGGAGATCCTGCTCAAGAACCAGCAGAAGGCCTTTTTCCAGATCAGCGGAGCCGGGCACGAGGCTGTGCTGGTGGCTGCGGCGCTGCAGCTGCATCCGGGCGAGGACTGGATCTTCCCGTACTACCGCGACCGTGCGCTCTGTCTGACACTCGGCGTGACACCGTACGAAATGTTCCTGGCGTCAGTCGGCTCGTCAGAGGATCCCGCCAACGCGGGCCGACAGATGCCGTCGCACTGGGGTCATCGTCGCTTCAACATTCCGTCGAAGAGCAGCTGCGTGGGGACGCAGTGCCTTCACGCGGTCGGCTGTGCTGAGGCTGGTCAGATCTACGCGAAAGTCACAGGGATCGAAGACCGCGAGACGCGCTATCGCCCCGACGAAGTGACCTACGTCTCGATCGGCGAAGGCGGCACGAGCGAAGGAGAGTTCTGGGAATCGCTCAACACCGCCTGTCAGCGCAAGCTGCCGATCGTTTATCTCGTCGAAGACAACGGCTACGCGATATCCGTTCCGGTCGAGGTGCAGACAGCCGGCGGTGACATCTCGCGTCTGGTCGAAGGGTTTCCCGGGTTGCGCATCTTCCGTTGCGACGGCACCGACTTTCTCGCCAGCTATCGCACCATGCGCGAGGCAGTGTCGTACGCCAGGGAACGCAAGGGTCCCGTACTCGTGCACGCGACCGTCACGCGCCCGTACTCGCACTCCTTCTCAGACGATGAGCGATTGTACAAGACGCCCGGAGAGCGCGAAGCGGAAGCGCGTCGCGATCCACTGCGGCGCATGCAGCAATTTCTGAAGACGGAAGGCCTGGCGACCGATCAGGATCTGGCTGACCTCGCGGCCTCGGTCGATCGCGAGGTCAATCACGCTGCAGGAGAGGCGCTACGGGCCCCCAAGCCCGATCCAACTACTGCCGCCGACTTCGTCTTCTCAACCGATATCGACCCCACGTCAGACAAGTTCTCGACCGAACCCAAACCACAGGGCAAGCCCGACACGATGGTCGCCGCCATCAATGCGACGTTGAAGGACGAGATGGCGCGCAACCCGCGTATCGTCATCTTCGGCCAGGACGTTGCAGACGCCAGCAACAGCGAAGCGCTCTCGCTTGTCACTGGCAAGGGCGGTGTGTTCAAGGTGACGCACGGCTTGCAGCGGCTCTACGGCGAGACACGCGTCTTCAACTCACCACTCGCCGAGGCGAACATCATCGGCCGTGCGGTTGGTATGGCGCTGCGCGGCTTGAAGCCAGTCGTCGAGATCCAGTTCTTCGACTACATCTGGCCGGCGTTCATGCAGATTCGCAACGAGCTGTCGATGATGCGTTACCGGTCGGGAAATCACTGGTCGTGTCCGGTGGTCATTCGCGTGCCGATCGGCGGTTATCTACGCGGCGGCGCGCCGTATCACAGCCAGTCGGCGGTCTCGATCTTCGCGCACACACCGGGACTCCGCATTGTGCTGCCGTCGAACGCGCAAGACGCGGCAGGACTCCTGCGCACGGCCATTCGCAGCGACGACCCGGTGATGTTCTGCGAGCACAAGCATCTGTATCGGCAGACCTACAACAAGGGTGCGTATCCCGGGCCCGACTACATGATCCCGTTCGGCAAGGCCGCCGTTCCACGCGACGGCTCCGACATCGTCGTCATTACGTGGGGCGCGCTCGTCCAGCGATCGCTGCTCGCCGCGCAGCAGGCCGAGCGTCAGGGCATCAGCGTTGCCGTCGTCGACCTGCGCACGATCGTTCCGTACGACTGGGACACGATCGCCGCCTATACGAAGAAGACCAGCCGCGTCATCATCGCGCACGAAGATCAGTTGACGGCCGGCTTTGGCGCAGAGATCGCCGCACGTATCTCGCAGGATCTGTTCGAATATCTCGACGCTCCGGTCACACGAGTTGCGGCGCTCGATTGCCCGGTCGCCTACGCGCCGGACCTCGAGGACGCGATACTGCCCGGATCGGCCGATGTGCTGAAAGCGATCAAGTCGCTTGCGGCCTTTTAGCTCGGCCATCCTCGCCCTCATCATCCTGGCTTCACGCCCCGACGCGGCACTGCGCGTCGAGATGCTTCGCTCCACCGGCAGCCTTCCGCCGCACATAGTCGGCAGCTACGAAGAGGCGATCAACTTCCAGCAGGACGCGAGCGGTACCTACTTCGTCTTCGACCGGCGCGGCCATACGGTGCACACGGTGGATGCCGGCAAAACGATGACGCGCAAGATTCTCGAGATCGGGCAGGAAGACGGTCGCGTGATTCAGCCGACCGGCTTTGACGTCGCCGCGGATGGACGGTTCGTCGTCGCCGATGTGCCTCGAGCGCAGCAGCGCGTGCAGACCTTCGATCGAACCGGCAAACTGCTCAGCGGATTCTTTTTGCCCGGAACGCCCGCCGCGCGCGTCGTGCTCGGCAACATCATGCTGAACGGCGCCAGCTCCGTACAGCACACCGGATCGACGCTCCTCATCAGTCATCCTGAGAGCGGCGCGCTCTTCACCGAGTACTCACCGGGCGGATACGCGCAGCGCAGCATCGGACGACTGCGCACGACGGGTTTCGAAGACGATCGCGAGGTGCACATCGCGATGAACGCCGGGCTCCCGCTCGTGGATCCCACCGGTGGGTTCTATTACGTCTTCATCACCGGCCGGCCGATCTTCCGCAAGTACAGCGACACGGGAGCATTCGTGTTCGAGCGGCACATCGAAGGCACCGAACTCGACGGCCTCCTCGAGAGCCAGCCGACGCGGTGGCCACGACGCCGCGTCCAGGATCGTGAAGTGCCGCTCGTCGCACCTGTGATCCGCGCCGCCGCGGTCAGCCCGAACGGCGAGCTCTGGATCTCACTCGGTGTGCCATTCACCTACGTCTACAACACCGGCGGCGACAAGATTCGGACCCTCCAATTCACCGGCGCTGGTCTCATCAGCCCGACCAGTCTGTCCTTCAGTCGTTCCGGCAAGTTGCTGGTGACGCCGGGGTGCTACGAGTTCGATCCGAGGTAGTGAGCGCAGAGTCGGCGGAGAGCGCTGAGAAGAGCCACATCGCAGAGATCGCAGAGGAGCGAAGACCGCGCTCTCTGCGATTGGATTTAGTCTTAGTACCCGTATGGAGCTAGTCACCCTCAAACGATTCGACACACCTGACGAAACCCGCGTGCTCGTGAAAGGCAAGTTCGAGGTGATTCATGTTGGCGGCATGACGATCGGACGCGCGACGTACGAGCCGGGCTGGAAATGGTCGGATCATGTCGGACCGTCGGTAGGTGCGACGCGATGCACCGTCGAGCACGTCGGTCTCGTGCTTTCGGGCGCTGCGACTGCGGCGTTCGATGATGGCCGAGTCGTCGAGCTGCGCGCGGGTCAGGCGTTCCACATCCCTGCGGTGCCGCACGACAGCTGGGTCATCGGCGACGAGCCGTACGTCTCGCTCCACTTTCTGGGTGCTGAGCGTTACGCGACAAAGAACACGACGTAACTATCTGCGTGGCGGCACGCTCACCTCAGCGCGATTGTCTTCGACGTTGCGCTCTGTCATAGCAATGCGGTACCCGCCATATCCCCCAGGCGTGTGCAACTCGACGAAGACTATGACCCACCACGCCCGGCCAGCTGGCCAGTCCCAGTCCCACGAAACGACGATCTGACCGTTCGCCGGAATGGCCTGCCGCGGCAATCCTTTCCCTAGCCCGACGTCGTTGCCACTGGTGGCGATGCTGACACTGACACGAGCAAGAGCCGCGACTGGCCCTCGATTGCGGATCGTCGCCTGACAGCGCACGTGATCACCGGGCGCGGGTTGTGTTTTGTCGCATCGGATGTCTTTCGATGCGACGCTGAGTTCGCTCTTCGGCCATTGTCGTGGCGTCAGGCGCAGTAGCCGTGCGAGATCGCGCAGGCGGGGCACACTCACAGAATCCAATTCGCGCTCGATGAACGCGTCCTCAACTCGGGGCGGCTCAAGCTGCCACGCGCCCTTATAGGGATGACCTGTGCCGAGCCGGATGCTGATCGACACGACGGGCTCGCGGAGCGGCACATGTCCGAGCGTGTCCAAGTCCGGTCCCGTCAACCGACTCACAATCGCGCGAACGCATACTGCCGGCGTCGTTCCCGCGGTTTCGACATCCTCGTGCGTCGCAGGACAATCCGTCGGCGTCCATATCACCTCATTGGTCGTCTGGACGAGTGATCGCATCCATTCACCAATGGGCACGTCGGGCAGGCTAGGGTCGAGCTCGTACGCGCGAACACGCTCTGCCCGTGACGGCGGAGACTCAACGGTCTGACCGTGATATGGACCGGCGTCCTGGAGTATCAATGCGACGACGACGAGAAGCGCGCATTTCATTTTCGACCCACCGAACGCCGCAGAGTACAACACACTCGCGTGCTTTCCTGTGATGCGCCAACGACGAAACGGCAGCGCGCTGCGAAGTTGTGTAAAGTCGAAGCGACCGCGCCGTGCTGACCGCGTCCAATCTCTCCCGCCGCTTCGGTGATCGGCTTGCCATCGACGATGTGTCGTTCACGCTGGAACCAGGCGAGATCTTCGCGCTGCTCGGCCCGAATGGTGCGGGCAAGACGACGACGCTGCGCATCCTCGCCGGACTGATCGCTCCAACCACCGGATCGGTCGAGATCGATGGCCAGCGCATGGGTCCGCAGTCGGCGCCCCAGTTGCGCTCGCGCATCGGGTTTCTCACCGAGGCACCCGGTCTCTGGGATCGGCTCACGGTGCGCGACAACCTATTGGTCTACGCCCGCATGTACGGGCTGCCGGCACCACGCAAGGTTGTGGACGACGCGCTCGAGCGGTTCGAGATTCGCGATCGCGGCGACGACCGTGCCGCACAACTATCGAAGGGCCTGAAACAACGCGTCGCGCTGGCGAGAAGTCTGCTCCACGACCCGCGCATCGCGATGCTCGATGAGCCGACGTCAGGCCTCGATCCGGGCAGTGCCCGTGAAGTGCGCGATCTCGTGCTCGGCCTGCGCGCGCAGGGCCGGACGATTCTGCTGTGCACGCACAACCTCGACGAGGTCGAACGCGTCGCCGATCGCGTCGCCGTTCTCAGCCGTCGGCTGATCGCGATGGGCACACCCGCGTCGCTGCGCAGTAAGCTGTTCGCGCCGCGTCTGCGAATCAGACTGAGTCAAGCGGCCGAACGCTATGCAATCGTGTTGCGTTCGGCGGGACTCTCTGACGTTCACGTCGAAGGGCCGGCGTTGCTCGTCGGCATTGCGAACTCCGCGATGACGACGCCCGAGGTGGTCAGGCGCCTGGTGGAGGCAGGCGCTGGCATCGAAACCGTGATGCCGGAAGAACCGCCGCTCGAGGATGTGTACTTGAAGCTGCTGAATCGGGGCAGCGACGTTTCATGAGCCGCGCCCTGGCCCTGCTCGGGAAAGAGCTCGCCGACCTCCGTCAGAACCTCGCCATCTTCGTTCCGTCGGTGATCGTCACGGTGATCGCCATCCTCATGCCGGTCATGGTCGCCGTGATCGTGCCCGCGGTCACCGGCGAACGGTTGTCAGATTCGGGCGACCTCGAGATCGCGGTCGAGATGTACAAGAAGGATCCGGCGATGCGAGCGCTCGAGCCCGAAGCCGCGATTCAGGCGTACGTCTTTCAATACTTCCTTGTCATGCTGGTGCTCGCCCCCATCACCAGCGCGATGTCCGTCGCCGCGTCCAGTGTGATCGGCGAAAAACAGGCCCGCACACTCGAGCCGCTGCTCGTGACGCCGATCACGACCTTTGAATTGCTTGGAGCGAAGCTGCTGGGTGCGCTGCTTCCCGCGCTGTTTGTCTCGGTGATCTCGCTCGCGCTGTATCTGCTGGTGGTCGCGGCCGTGGCGGCAAACGGTGTGTTCAGCGTCCTGCTGGGGCCACGGACGCTCGGGGTCGTCCTGCTGCTCGGTCCGCTCGCATCGATGGTGGCTTTACAGCTGGCGATCTGCGTGTCGTCGCGCGTCAACGACGCAAGGACGGCGCAACAACTCGGCATCTTCGTGATCCTGCCGATTCCGGCGCTGCTGCTCGGGCAGATCTTCGGCGGCATCGAGCTGACCGGTCCGCTGATCCTCTGGATGGCGCTCGGCTTGTTCATCGTCAACGTCGGCTTGATGTGGGTCGCCGTCCGACTGTTCGATCGTGAGACGATCCTCACGCGCTGGAAATGATGCTGCCGGTTCTGTCTGAGGTCGATCGCTTGTCACGCGTCGCCGTCAAACATCCTCGCGACGCCTTTATCGATCAGCAGACGATCGCGCGCCAATGGCAGGAGCTGCGATTCAGTGCGGCGCCGGACCTCGATCGCGCATCTCATGAACATGATCGGTTCATCGAGGCGTTGAGTGTCGTCGCCGAAGTCCACCTGCTGCCGCGCGACGAGACGACGACGCTGGACTCGATCTACGTGCGCGACGCGTCAATCGTGTGCGATCGCGGTCTGATCCTCTGCCGGATGGGGAAGTCGCAGCGCGTCGAGGAGCCTGCGGCGCAAGAACGCGCCGCGGTCGCCGGCCACATGCCCGTCGCGATCGCTGGTCGGATCGAGCCGCCCGGACGCCTCGAAGGCGGTGATGTCATCTGGCTCGACCCGCGTACGGTCGTCGTCGGCCGAGGCTATCGCACCAACGCTGACGGCATTCGACAGCTTCGCGCCATTCTCGGGACCCGTGTCGAGGTCGTCGAAGTTCCGTTGCCGCACTGGCACGGACCGCACGACGTGATGCACCTGATGTCGCTGATCAGTCCCATCGATCACGGCATGGCGGTGGTCTACTCGCGGTTGTTGCCGGTGCCGTTTCGCGAGTGGCTGCTCGATCGCGCGATTCACCTGGTCGAAGTACCGGACGAAGAGTTCGACAGCATCGGCACCAACGTACTCGCACTTGCACCGCGGCGCTGTCTGATGCTGGCCGGCAACCCGCGGACTCGGGCCGCACTCGAGCGTGCCGGCGCGGACGTCGTCGAGTACGAGGGTACCGAGATCAGTGTGAAGGGTGCGGGAGGACCAACCTGTCTGACTCGTCCGCTTGAACGAATGCCGTGAGATGGAACCGGCTGACGGCCCACACACGTCTGGTAACACGAGGAGTTGACGACATGCGCCTGGTCGGCTTGATGGTGTTCGTTCTTGCGGCGAGCGTGACTTCTGCCCCGGCGCAGTCGCCGCAAGAGGCGGAATCGCTTTACAAGACGCGCTGCGCAACGTGTCACGAGGCTGGCGTTGCACGCGCCCCCAACCGCGACGGACTACGTCGTCTCACACCCGAGGCCATCGCCGGTGCGCTCACGCTGGGCAGCATGCGCGAGCAGGGTCAGGAGCTCACGCTCGCGCAAGTCCAACTGCTGGCGCGAGCGCTCGGCGCTGCATCCCCGACGGGGACGTCCGAGGGCAACGCCTGCACGGCGAACGACGCCACATCGCTTGCCAAGCCACTCGACCAGCCGAATTGGAATGGCTGGGGCGCGAATCTGGCGCAGCATCGGTTTCAGCCCGCCGCGATGGCGCGATTGTCGGCGACCGACGTCCCACGCTTGAAGCTGAAGTGGGCGTTCGCGTTTCCGGGCGTGAATCGCGCCTTTGCGCAGCCAACGGTCGTCGGCGGACGCGTCTTCGTCGGCAGTGCCGGCACCGCCGTGTACTCGCTGAATGCGAACACCGGCTGTCAGTACTGGGCGTTCAAACCCGATGCACCGGTGCGGACGGCGATCACCATCGGCCCCGGGAGTGCACCGGGCAAATGGCTCGCGTATTTCGGCGATCAGCGAGCCAACACCTACGCCGTCGATGCGCAGACCGGCGAGCTCGTTTGGAAGCGATCGGTTGACAGCTTCCCGGGCGCCACGATCACTGGGGCACCCACGTTGGCCGACGGCACGCTTTACGTGGTGACCTCGTCGGCCGAGGAAGTGCTCGGCGCCAACCCGAAATACGAATGCTGCAAATTTCGCGGCAGCCTCTCGGCGTTGAACGCCGCAACGGGTGAAGTGCGTTGGAAGACGTACACCATCGCCGAGGAGCCGAAGCCTGTACGTAAGAACGCGCAGGGCGTTCAGCTGTGGGGACCATCTGGCGCCGGTGTGTGGTCGTCGCCTGCTGTCGATCTCAAGCGGGGTGCCGTGTACATCACCACCGGCGACGCCTACTCCGATCCCGCGGCAAGCACGTCTGACGCATTCATGGCGTTCGACATCAAGACCGGTAAGCTGCTCTGGACGAGACAGGTGACTTCCGGCGACGCGTTCAACGTCGCGTGCGGCTTGCCCGAAGCGCTCCGCGTGAACTGCCCTGAAGGGAAAGGTCCAGACCACGACTTCGGATCGTCGCCGATTCTTGTCGATCTGCCGAATGGACGCCGCGCGTTGATCGCGGGTCAGAAGTCGGGCGTCGTGCACGCCGTCGATCCAGATCGCGGTGGCGAGATTCTCTGGCAAACGCGCGTCGG
>DATCXH010001155.1:0-2574 GCA_036565925.1 Vicinamibacterales bacterium | reverse complement strand
GTCGATGACCCGAAGGCGGGAATCTCCGCGGCAATCAACTATGGGCTCGCGGCACGAGACGGCGAAACGTATTATGCCTGGATCGGTGATGACGACTTGTTCCGCCCCGGCGGGCTCAAGGCGCTGTTGGAACTGTTGACCGCGGAGCCTGCCGCCGTGCTTGCCTTTGGTGGATGCGACTACATCGACGGCGCCGGACAGACGATCGCGACGAATAACGCCGGCGCGCTGGCGAAGGTGTTGCTGCCCTGGGGGCCGAACCTCATCCCGCACCCGGGATCCATGATTCGACTCGACGCGCTCGAGCGGGTAGGCGGTTTCGAGAACGAGCTGCGCTACGCGATGGATCTCGACGCATTCCTCAAGCTGCGCCACCTCGGCAAGTTCGTCTGGACCCGCACCGCCGTCTCCGCGTTCCGGTGGCACCCCGATTCGCTGACTGTCTCCAACCGCCTGGCTTCGAGCATCGAGTCCGAATCGATCAAGACGCGCCATCTGCCTCGCGTGCTGAGGCCGATCAGCGGCCTGTGGAATCGCCCCATCCGCTGGGCATCATCCTTCGCCGCGCAGCGCATGAACGCGCGTGCACGCGCACTGCAGCGGTAAGGCGCACAACCGGTCTGCGATAGGCTTCCTACGGTTTTGACTAGTAACGACGGTGGCAGATGAGCGCCGTGCGACGAGTGCGTGATGGAGTGGGGAATGGCTGAGGCTAACGGGAAGAAAGCAATCGTTACCGGCATCACCGGACAGGATGGCAGCTATCTCGCAGAGCTCCTTTTGGCCAAAGGGTACGAGGTTCACGGTCTGATCCGGCGTTCATCCACGTTCAACACCGGCCGCATCGACCACATCTACCAAGACCCACACGAACCGCAGCCGAGCCTGTTCCTGCATTATGCGGACCTGGCGGACGGGTCGCGTTTGGCGACGTTGCTTGGCGAGATTCAGCCCAATGAGGTCTACAACCTCGCCGCTCAGTCGCACGTGCGGGTGAGCTTTGACGAACCGGAGTACACCGGGGACACCACGGGCCTCGGAACGATTCGTCTGCTGGAAGCGATTCGCGCTCTCGGCCTCAACACCCGGTTCTATCAGGCGAGCAGCTCGGAAATGTTCGGCGCCACCCCGCCGCCGCAGGACGAGTCGACGCCCTTCTACCCACGCTCCCCGTACGGGGTGGCCAAGGTCTATTCCTATTGGATCACGCGAAACTATCGCGAAGCGTACGGTCTCTTTGCCACCAACGGCATCCTCTTCAACCACGAATCGCCGCGCAGGGGTGACACCTTCGTGACGCGCAAGATCACCCGCGCGGTCGCTCGCATCGCTGCCGGGGTCCAGAGCGAGTTGTTCATGGGAAACCTGGATGCCGTGCGGGACTGGGGATACGCGCCGGAGTACGTCGAAGCGATGTGGCGAATGCTGCAGCACGATACGCCCGACGATTTCGTGGTTGCCACCAACACCGCGTATTCGGTGCGGGACTTCCTCGAGCTTTCCTTCGGACACGTCGGCCTTGAGTGGCAGAAGTACGTCAAGTTCGACGAGCGTTACCTCCGACCCACCGAAGTGGATGCGCTGATCGGCAACCCCGGCAAGGCTGAGGCGCTTCTGGGCTGGACGCCAAAAGTGCTCACTCCCCGCCTGGCGCAGATCATGGTCGACGCCGACATCAAGGCCCTGGAGCTTGGTGGAACGCGCTACGTCGACACCGTGGCGAGCGTCTGACAGGCATGGCTGAGGCAGGCGAACCGCTGAAGGTCGCCTTGTCAATGCTGACCCTGGTGCCCGGTGGCATGGGCGGCAGCGAAACGTACGCACGTGCGCTGACTGGGCAGCTTGCCGGGGTTCCGACCATCGCCGCGACGGCGTTCGTTCCGGGTACCGCACGTGGCTTCAGCCAGGGCGTGCCCGAAACCGTCATCGAATCGGTGCGGCTGGGTGCGACGACGCGGCAGCGCCTCCTCGGTGTGGCATCCGCCACGGTTCACGCCCGATCTATTCGCGCTGCGATGGCTACGGCGACGGTCGTGCACTATCCGTTCACCGTTCCTGTGCCGCGGCCGCGGAGGCAGCAGGCGATGGTGCAATCCCTGCTCGACGTCCAGCACCTGGAACTGCCGCAGATGTTCAGCCACGGTGAACTGCTGTATCGGCGCCGCTTCTACGAGGGCGCGGCCAAGCGGGCCGACATCGTCGTGACGATCAGCGAGTTTGCGAAGCGACGCATGGTGGAGCGACTCGGAATCGCGGACGACAAGGTGTTGGTGGCGCACCTCGGCGTGGATGTCACCCGGTTTACCCCGAATCTCGGGCCCCGGGACAATTTTGTGCTCTACCCCGCCAGGGGCTGGACGCACAAGAACCACGCACGCCTGATCGAGGCGATGCGGATACTCCGTAGCCAGATTCCAGACATCCGCCTGGTGCTGACCGGTGGGGCTCTGGAGTCGCTTGGCGAACTCCCCGACTGGGTGGACCGCAAGGGGCTGGTGAGCGTCGAAGAATTGCGCCACCTGTACTCCACCGCGGCGCTACTGGTATTTCCCAGTCTGTACGAGGGTTTCGGGC
>DATCXH010000475.1:0-2211 GCA_036565925.1 Vicinamibacterales bacterium | reverse complement strand
ATCCCGAGGGCGTGCCGCAATTCGATCGACCGGTGATCAACGAATACAACACGGTCGGCAATCGCATCAAACCGCCGTACACGTCGATCGTGAAGTACGACTTGAACACGCCCCGAATCGCATGGCGCATCGGCTTCGGTGACGATCCCGGTCTCGCCGCGCGCGGGATCACGAATACGGGCGTGCCCGCACTACTCAACGGCATCGTCGTCACCGAATCCGGGCTCATCTTCGGCGCCGGCGGCGACAACCAAATCCGCGCGTGGGACAGCGTTACCGGGCGTCCGCTCTGGGTATCGCGGTTCGGCGGCAATTTCGTTGGTTCGCCCGTGATGTACGAGACCAATGGCCGGCAGTATCTGCTGGTCCCGGCGTCAGGTTCTGCCGCTCGCAATTCCGGCACGGACACGACAGCACCGCTCGGCTGGATCGCCTACGCGCTGCCGGGCAGATAGATGCTGAGGCGAAAAAACCTGATCGCGTGCGAGCCGGCAGATTCCGGTGACGGACATTTCACCGCCGGCGGCGGCCTCGGCGATTTCGAAGAAGCCTCGATTGCGCTCGTCGATTGCGCGGTCGCAGCGGCACAGAGCACGTCGCAGGAGTACCGCCAGCTGTCGGCGGAGGCGCGAGCGGGATTCCTCGATCGCATCGCCGAGAAGCTCGAAAGCGTCAGCGACCTTCTCGACGTCGCGCATGTCGAAACAGCGCTGCCTTCAGAACGTCTGGCAGCCGAGCGCGCACGCACCACAAGTCAATTGCGAATGTTCGCGAATCAGGTTCGCGAGGGCTCATGGGTGGACGCGCGCATCGATCGCGCGCGTCCCGATCGTCAGCCGCTGCCGAAAGCGGACATGCGCCGCATGCTGATTCCCATCGGCCCGGTCGCCGTGTTCGCGGCCAGCAACTTCCCATTGGCGTTCTCGGTTGCGGGAGGAGACACGGCATCGGCGCTGGCGGCCGGATGTCCTGTCGTGGTGAAAGCGCATCCGGCACATCCGGCGACCTCAGAGCTGGCCGCTGGCGCCATCATCGACGCGATCAAGGCGGCCGGCATGCCGCCCGGCATCTTTTCGTTGATCCACAGCACGCGGAATGAGATCGCGAGAGCTGTCGTTCAGCGTTCCCAGATCAAGGCCGTGGCCTTCACCGGAAGCCTGCGCGCGGGGCGAGCACTGTTCGATGCCGCGGCGAGCCGTCGCGATCCGATTCCGGTGTATGCCGAGATGGGCAGCATCAACCCAGTCTTCCTCCTTCCGGGCGCGCTTGCCGAACGCGCCGAGGCCATTGCTGAAGGGCTCAAGAACTCAGTCACGTTGGGCGTTGGACAGTTCTGCACGAATCCCGGGTTGACGATCGGCATCGGCGACGAAGCGTTCGAGCGATTCGCACGACGGATGAAGCAGCTGATCGGCGACGCGCCACCAGGCCGAATGCTGTACCCCACGCTCTTCCAATCCTACGAAGCGGGGGTTGAACGGTTGAGCGCAGTCGAAGGGACGTGCACGATTCGATCGACGGCCAGCACCGGCGCAGAGGCTCACGCGCGCCCATCGATGTTCGAAACGGCCGCGCAGATATTCATCCGCCATCCAGAACTGGGCGAAGAGGTATTTGGTCCATCAACGGTCGTCATCCGGTGCGGTTCGCGTGAAGAGATCGACGCTGTCGCACGTCGGCTCGACGGACAGTTGACCGCAACGATTCACGGGACGCCCGCGGATCTCGTCGAGTACGCGTCATTGGTGTCGATTCTGGAAGACAAGGCCGGACGGTTGATCGTCAACGGCTTTCCAACGGGAGTGGAGGTGTGCGCGTCGATGCAGCACGGCGGCCCGTATCCGGCGACCACCGACTCGAGAACGACCTCGGTCGGGACGGCGGCGATACATCGTTTTGTGCGGCCCGTCGCCTATCAGGACTTTCCGCAGTCGTTGCTGCCAGTGGAACTGCAGGACGCAAATCCCCGCAAGATCTGGCGCATGGTCGATGGCCAGATGACGAAGGAGGTCCTGTCGTGATCACAACTGCGTCAGACGATGGCGACCGGGTTCTCCAACGTGCCAACACCGGAGATCGATATTCGCACCGAGTCGCCTGCTTCGAGGGTGAACGAATCGGGCGGGACCACACCGGCGCCGGTCAAGAGGACGGCGCCGTTGGGAAATTGCTGCGAACGAAACAAGTACTCGATCAGCTCGCTGAACGGTC
>DATCXH010001095.1:0-2612 GCA_036565925.1 Vicinamibacterales bacterium | reverse complement strand
TCTTCGCCGAGACGATTCGGCTGACCCGCGGGCGAGTACCGTCGTGCCGCATCGAGGTGCTGATTCCGGATTTTCAGGGCATCGAGTCGTCGCTGCGGACGGTCCTCGATGCCGGCCCCGACGTGCTCAATCACAACATCGAGACGGTGCCGAGGCTCTATCGCATGGCGCGTTCGGGCGGCCGCTATCCACGCTCGCTTGAACTGCTCGATCGGTCTCGGAACTATCGTCCCGACATCGCCACCAAAACCGGCATCATGGTCGGTCTCGGTGAGGAGCGCGAGGAAATCGTCACCGTCTTCGATGACCTGCGCCGTGTCGGCGTGTCGATCCTGACCATCGGGCAATATCTCAGACCGTCAGCCGCGCACGCCAAGATGGCGCGCTACTACCATCCCGACGAGTTCGCCGATCTGAAACGGGTCGCGCTCGACATGGGATTCGTGCACGTCGAGTCGGGGCCGCTGGTGAGATCCTCATATCACGCGCACGAACAGGCCGACGCTTTCAGAAACGCTGCGCGGTAGCCAACTCCCAACCACTCCAAATTTCCACGCCGCAACTCCCAAAATATTCAACTTGGGAATTACGAGTTGGGAGCGGTTGCGCTTTGGTATTGGCAGTTGGGAATCGACATGAATCTGCACAGTTCTCAGTCTTTCTGGCCCCGCCAGATCTTCTCTGGGAAATCCTTCGCCGCCCTGCGCATACAACACTGACACTTGTCGCCAACCGCTTCACTTCGTGCGGGTTACGCCGAAGACACCGCAGTGGCGGCCTTCTTGCTAATTTTTGGACCCGATTACGATCATGAGTGTCGCGACGACCCCCAGCTCACATCCCTGCACGTTGTTCATCGGATCGCAGCCGCTGCTCGAGGCGTGGAATGCCCGCGCCAAGTCAGTCGAGACGGTGATCCCGGTCGCGCATACCGACCTCTCGCGCGCTCTCGAAATGATTGGAACGAGACGCCCTGAAGTAGTGGTGATCGAGCAAGCGGTCGCGGCGAGTGGTTCCGGTTCAGCGCTTATGGCGAGATTGCACAACGAGCGCTACGAGCGCGGCATCGAGATTCGTCTGCTTCCAGCCGAGCGGGCTGCCGACCTGATGTCGTCGGAACCGGGAGACGTGCATCCACAGGTCTGGTTGTCCGTACTGGCCGAGCCGCTGCCCGCCCGACCGCAGCGTCGCGCCAAACGGATTCGCGCACGCGATGACGAGCAGGCATTCATCGACGGTGCTCCGGTGACGTTGCTGGATGTCTCAGCCAGTGGGCTGCAGGTCCGATCAACGATGGTGCTCCGGCCGCAGCAGCGCGTGCGCGTCGTGCTGCCGCCTGATCGTGGATCGGTGAGGAGTGCAGCGGTGGTGGCGTGGTCGACCTTTGAGATCGGATCCACGCCTCACTACCGCGCTGGCCTCGCGTTCGCCACCGCCATCCCCAGTCTGGCCGACGACACCCCGAAGGCATAGCGCGCCTCAGGCGCGCGTCCCTGGTCCTTCGTTCTCAGTCCTTGGTCCTCAGAGGACAAGGACCGCCGGACCAAGTCCTAAGCACCAAGGACAACGGACCAAATTTACGCAGCCGCTGCGTGCGAGCTGCTCTGGCGATTCTTGCGCTGACGGCGAACCTTCACCAGAGCGAATCCCATCACAGCAATCACGGCGACAACGGCAATCATCATCATGTCGAGCCTCCTTCACGGTTGAACACACGTTCCGCCGGAAGGCGGACGCCGCATGGAAGGGGCAAGGCACATGCCGCGGCAGGAGTCCCACCGCCTTGCCACTAAGTCGTGTGACGGGTGCTATTTAGACGCAGCGGCTGGCGCCTGTGGTGCCAGCGGTGATCAGATCTGCACGGCAAGGTTGTAAGCCGCGTACAACTGTCGTTAGCGGCGGGTCTCAACACCAAGACCCGCCCCTACGCGGTCACGACTTGAAAATGCGCAGCAGTTTCGTGACCGGATCGAAGTAACGATCGACCACGCGCTCCTTGAGCGGAATAATCGCGTTGTCGGTGATGTGAATGTGCTCCGGGCACACCTTCGTGCAGCACTTGGTGATGTTGCAGTAGCCGAGGCCGTCCTTGTCCTTCAGCTCCGGCACGCGATCTTCGACGTCGATCGGGTTCATCTCGAGATTGGCCGCGTAGACGAAGAACCGCGGGCCGATGAACTCCTCGTGCTTGTGGTGGTCGCGCAGCACGTGGCAGACGTCCTGGCACAGGAAGCACTCGATGCACTTGCGGAACTCCTGCACGCGATCGACGTCGCGCTGCTGCATGCGCCACGTGCCATCCGGCGCATCCGGCTTCCGCGGTTTGAACTTGGTGATCGCTTTCTTGACGCGGAAGTTCCACGAGACGTCGGTGACCAGATCTTTGATGGGCGGGAACGTGCGCATCGGCTCGACCGTCACCGGCTCGTTGAGGTCGATCGAGTTCAGGCGGCTCATGCACATCAGCCGCGGCCGGCCGTTGATTTCCGCCGAGCACGATCCGCACTTGCCGGCCTTGCAGTTCCAGCGCACGGCGAGGTCCGGCGCCTGTTCGGCCTGAATCTTGTGCACGACATCGAGGACGACCATGCCGTCGGTCACCTCGGTATGGA
>DATCXH010001173.1:0-4232 GCA_036565925.1 Vicinamibacterales bacterium | reverse complement strand
GCATAGCGGCTACTGTCTTCGTCGGCACTACACGGCCTTCACCGGCACGAAGACTGGTAAGAACGTCCAGCGCTTTCTCGAGAGCCTCGTCGCGCGCCAGTTCGCTCAGAAGACGACGTATCGCGTGGACCGAGGATACGTCTATCACCTGCACGCCTGGCTTCGCGCCAGAAGCCCGCAGACAAGAGTCATCACGGAAAATTCTTTCGCATGATTTTGATGTCGGCCTTGTGCTCCTGATCGACGATGTGGACCTTCATGTCGGCCTTATAGTCCTGCTCCACGAGTGACCCTGGCGAGATGAGTTGAGTGTTCCTCTCCTTGTGTGCTTGGTCTGCGAAATACCTTGAAGTCGGCTTTGTAGTCTTGGTTGACGATGAACACTTTCGCTTTGTTTGCCATCAGTTACTCTTCGTTCGTTTAGTTCGCGTTCTATAGGCGCTGGCCGCCGATAGCTGGTCCCCAGAAAGGCCTCCAAACTTAGGCTTCCACTCGCCAGAGGTCTTATCGTGGCTCGGCCAACGCGGGGCAACGCATCCGTGAATTCCCTCTAGCAGCCCGTATATGGACTCCTCCCGGTCGTCAAGCAAGTGGCGATCATGGGTCTTCGCGTCGGTTGCGGTCGTATATCCGGCCTGTACGTGGAGGCTTTCTTCCTCCTGGCCAACATGGATAGTCGCTCACCGCGGGCCAATCGTGGTGCCGGCGTCTAGCGCCAGGGCTGCTATCGGCCTGAGGCGGTGTCGGTCCGACCGAAGGGCCATGCGTCACGTCACTCGCTGAGCATCTCGGGTGGTCGATCGTTGTGCGTGTTCAGGACTAAACAGCGACCGCGTCGGCGAAGGGTACATCCTTGTGCCAGACGGCCCAGACGATTCGTCCGAGTTTATTGGCGACGGCGATCGTCGCTTTGTTGTGGCCGCGACGTTGCTGCAAGGCGACCGCCCATTGGTGCAGCCGCGTCGGCTGGGCCTGGGCACGCTGGCGGTGGGCGGCCACCAACACGGCGCGGGCACCGTGTGTCAGTAAGCACCGAAGATAGATGTCGCCGCGTTTGCTAATGCCGCCGAGGTGGCGACGGAGTCCGCTCGAGTGCTCGCGGGGCGTCAGTCCCAGCCAGCTCGCAAATTGACGCGCCCGTCGAAACGCGTGAATGTGTCCCACGGTCCCGACGAGGGCGGTGGCCGTCAACAACCCAACACCAGGAATCGTCCGCAGGCGCATCACGACGGGGTCGGCGTCGGCGAGCGCGCGCAGCTCGCGCTCAAGGGTCGCGATCCGTGCCTCAATCGCTCGCACTTCCTCATGGACGCTCGTCAGAATCTGGCGCAGATGTCTCGGCAGCGATGTGTTCGTCTCGTCCACGATCGTCGGGACAGCTTGCAGCGCCGCCCGCGCGCCGGCGGGCAGCAGGATCCCGTGCTCGCGCAGAATCCCGCGGAGCGTATTGATCCGCGCCGTTCGTGTCGTCATCCATTGTTCCCGCACGCGGTGCAGGGCGACGAGGGCCTGTTGCTCGATCCCCTTTACCGGCACGCTCGGCATTTCGCCCGAGCGCACAGCTTCGAGGATCGCTTCGGCATCCGCGCGATCGGTCTTGTTGCGACGGACATATGGCCGCACGTAGGCCGGTGGCACCAACGTCACGCGGTGCCCGTGCTGCTGTGCCACGCGTCCCCAATAGTGCGCCATGCCACACGCTTCCATCACGACGTATGTCGATGGGGTACCGGCCAAGAAGCGTGTGAACTGAGCCCGATTCAGTCGCTGACGCGACACGATGCGCCATTGCTGATTCGCGATCGCCAACTCGAACACCGTCTTTGCGAGGTCCACGGCCACTGTCGTAGCATCCATGTCGGTCTCCTCCTGGTTACGCTGATGGCTGTCAGCTGATGCGGCTCATGATGCCGCATCGGAACCGGGAGGAGTCCATACCATCGTGGTGAAAGGTGACTGCTCATGTCAGATCAGATGTTCAGGCCTCTGACTTCAACAGAACCGAGTGGTCTTATGGATTTAGCAGATGCTCCGCTAGTCGCTGCCGCAGAAGCGCATCGGTACGCGGCGGGTGTTTGCGATCGACCGGAAGAACTTCGCGGCGTATCGGGTACGCCGCGGGCACCGCCATCAGATGATGCAGATCGTGCCGTGACCCGGGTCAAACGACGCAAACGATTGCGAATCTAGCGTCTTCGTCAATCCTGTGCGCTGCTGCCCACTCCCGGAATCCCTGAATTGATCGAGCCCGGCACGTTATCGGAAGCTATCGACCTTGCGAGGATGCTCGCGCAGGCCAGCCCGAGCCGCTCGAACCCAAATGAACTGGAAGGGAGGAAAGGATAAATGTCAGAAGCACAACTGTTCGTGGCGACGACGTTCACCGAAATCTATGAACGCGTTCTCGTCGGACCCCTGTTCCGCCCGTTTGCGGAACAGCTCGTGGCGCGCGTGGCATTGACTCGCGGCGACAGCGTGATCGACGTCGCCTGTGGCACCGGGATTGTGGCTCGTCTCGCCCGTGAACGGCTCGGACCGGACGCACGCATTGTCGGTGTCGACGTCGCGCCAGCGATGCTGGCCGTCGCCAGCGCCGCCGATCGGACGATTGATTGGCGGCAGGGGAACGCGACATCTCTTCCCGTAAGCGCGGGCGAGCGGTTCACCGTGGTGACCTGTCACCAGGGATTGCAATTCATGCCCGATAAGGCTGCCGCGGTGCGCGAAATGCGCCGGGTACTCACACCCGACGGGCGCGTGGCGATTGCGACCTGGAGTTCGCTCGATGACCTTCCCGCTATGGTCGAACTCAATGCGATTGCCGAACGACACGTCGGCCCAATCGTCGACTCGCGTCACAGCTTCGGAGATGCCGGCGCACTGAGGCATGTGCTCGTCGACGCCGAATTCAGCGACGTCAATGTGGAAACGCTTGCGCACGATGTTCAGTTCGCGGATGGTGCACTGTTCGCGCGACTGAATGCGATGGCCGTCATCGGCATGAGTGAAAGGGGAAAGGCGCTCAGTGACACTGAGCGCGGCGTGCTCGCGGAACGTATCGCCGAGGAGAGTGGCGACGTGATCGGCAAGGCCACAAAGAAGGGCATGTTCGTACTCCCGCTTACAGCGATTCTTGCGACAGCCCGCGTCTCACGATAGACGTGCGCGGCACACATACGCGAACCGGTCGAAACAGCGCGCGCCAGATTGCTTTCGGCTTCAACGCGTGCGATGAACCTATGTCGATCGCATCGCCACCATCGGCTGGACCGACGCGGCGCGACGTGCAGGGAGGAGACTCGCGAGAACGGCGACGAGTAGGGCAATCGCGGCACCGACCACGTAGGCCAGTGGCTCAGCGCCGATTAGCTTTACACCCAGGTTGTCGCCGTTGAGGCGAACGATAGCGGTCGCGAAGAGGAGTCCGACGATCACGCCCGGCATCGCGAGCTTGACGACGTCGAAGAGAATCATGCCCATCACGCCGCGACGCGAGGCGCCCAGCGCGGCCCGCACGGCGATCTCGCGCCTGCGCGTCGTGACCATCAATCCGACGACGCCATAAATTCCGAGCGCGGCGAGCGTCAGGATCACAGTGCCAGCTGAGCCGGTGATGGCCGACCGCAGCAGAAAGTCGCGCACGCTGTTTTCCCGAAGCCACACGCCGGTGACGATGCGGGAATACACGGCGCCGCCACCATCGGTGAGGGTGCGATCGACCTCCGGGCCGAGATCGCGAACTGCGTTCTCGATGGCGGTCGTCACCTTCATTTGCCTGCCCCGAGCGGAATCAAGGGGTTCGCCAAGCTCGCTACGCGCGATCAAGAAGACTCTGGACGAGGGGTGTTGGGCCAGCGGTAACAGCAACTGAGCTCGTTGCGAACTCATCTGCTCAGTGGGAAAGTCTCGCGTGACGCCGACGATGAGAGTTTGTTGTGTCTCCCCGTCAGTCTCGATCGTCAACCACCTGCCAACCACTGTGCCGGGCGAGTCCGGCTCGAGTTGGTCGGCGAGCGTTTTCGAGATCACCGTCACCATCTCGGCACCAGCGCTGTCGTCATTGGTGAAGCCACGCCCGACCAGGAGAGGGATGCCCATTGTGTCGAGATAACCGTCACCGACACGTGTCGTGTGGGCGAAGACGGCTCTCGGGGCGCTGTTCTTGTCCACCTGCAGCGAGACTCTCGCGCCGCGCGGCCGGAAATCCAGCGGCAGGCCATCGGCAACCGTGA
>DATCXH010000373.1:0-2361 GCA_036565925.1 Vicinamibacterales bacterium | reverse complement strand
AGGATGACGGGCCGAATCCAGCCGATGACGGTCGGCGTGTCCACGACCGACGAATCCACGATGTGCACGCGGCGCGAGAGTCCGAGCGTGTCCGCAAGTCGCGCGGCTGTCTTCGTCCATACCGACGGTGATGTCGTACGCGCCACCCGGTGAAGACGATGGATCCGCCACCAGCCACCGAGCATGCGTATGAAGAATGCGGCGACGCCAATCAACCATGCCAGGACGATCGATGGCAGCCAGAGTCGGGGACCGGCCTTGACGACCTCGAGGCTGGACAGGCCGCGCGCCATGCTGAGATTTCTCAACATCGCGGCCGCATCCGGGACCGTGTCGTTACCCGGGCCAGCCTGATGGGGAACCGATAGCGGGGCTGCGGCTCCGGCAACCGAAACCGAACGCGAGAGTGTCATCGCCGTGATGATCGGCGCCGCGAGCATCGCAATAAGTGCGACACATGCGACACCGTAGCGTGCCACGGGCGAGCGATGACGCAGCAGCCACATCAGGCCAGCGGCAATCGCCGCGACCGCTGCGCCTTGCCACACGAAATGAATGAGGGTCCAGCCGGCGAGGTCGATCATCGGATTCATCGGCTTCCTCCGCTGCGCTTTTCACGATGCGCGTCGAGCAACGTGCGAATTTCGGCGAGCTCCTCGGGTGAGGCTTTCCCGGCATCGAGTGCCTGCAGTACGAGTTTGGCGGCCGATCCGGCGAACACTTTGTCGAGGAGATCGGTCACCAGCTGCTTTTGCATCTTGTCTTCGGACGAAGTGGGCTTGTAGACATGCGAGCGTGTCGAGTCGTCTCGTTTGACGAGCCCCTTGTCCGTCATGATCTGCATCAGCTTGAGGACGGTGGTGTAGGCGCCTTCGCGGCCCATCGCCTCAGCGACTTCGCGCACCGTGCTCGGTCCGCGAGTCCACAGCACCCGAAGGATGGCGAGCTCGGCGTCGGTAGGCTTGCGGCGGGATCTCACGAGCGGGATCTTGTACGACATCTTTCGTAGATGTCAATACGAAAGCTTTCGTAGGAAGGTTCGCAGAGAAGCGACTGGAAATTAGAAACCGCAGCGATCGACTGCTCTCCGGCCTTCGCGTTCTCCGCGCGTCAAGAACTCAGCGTGCCCTCTAGGGCACGCTCCTGCTCCCGTCGAGGACGGCGATCGCGCGGAGCGCCTCGTCGCGGCGGGTCAGGAGATCAGCGAGCTCGCGCTCGTGGCGCGCGGTGTCGCGGGCTTTGGCCGTCTCGGTGCCGGGACCGGTCTGCACGTTGGCAATCGCCTCGCGGCGAAGCGCGATCGACAGGTCGTAACACTGCCGCGCCTGCTGAAACGCCGCCAGCGCCTCGACGGGCTTGCGCTGCTCGTCGCGGACGATGCCGAGATCGAGTGCGGCCTCGCACTCACCGAAATCGATGGCGATCGCCGATTCGAATTCCTTCTCCGCCGTGTCGAGCCGACGCAGGCGCCATTCGATGACCCCGGAGAGCACGAATACGGCAGCATTCGACATCAGCGTCTTGGCACGATCGGCGTCGCGGCGCGCGAGTTCGTGCCGAGCGAGGCGCAGATGATTCCACCCTCGCCAGTAATACGACTCGCCGAGATGCCATTGCCCTTCGTCAATCAAGGCAGTGGCAGTCCGAATGGCCTCTTCTGGACGCATGAGGTGCGACAGCGAAATCACCCGGCCAATCAGCGCTTCGGGATGCTTCGGCGATCGAGCGAGCACGGCCTCATACGCGGTGAGCGCGTCCGACCATTCTTCCCAGCGGCGATAGACGTTGCCGATGGTGACGCCGATCGCCGGCGATCGCGGAAACGCTGCGTACGCTGACGTCAGCCGCCGCAAGGCTTCGTCCTGATCGGGATTGACGGCGTCCTCGAGCGCATACCGTCCCAGCGCGAAATCAGCATCGACGTATGCTGCATCAGCGGCGCGAAGCGTCTTCAGGCGCTCACCATGTGCGCTGTCGCACGCGCCCACACGGTATTGATAGATCGGCGCGCGAACGTCGGCATCCAGCGGACCAGTGAAACTGTCCTCGTTTTCCTTCAACGTACCGAACCCGCAAATCAGTGCGACGTCCAGATAGAGGCGAAACACGTTCGACGTCGCGCCGCTGCGCAGCGAGTCACGCCACGCTTGTAGTGACGACCGCGCCTGAATCCGGCTGCGCACGTCGAACAACACGTCACGGTCGTCGCTCATCGGATGTGGTGGAACCGCCTCGATCATCGTCAGATACGGGGTGAGTGACGGGTCGGCAGCCGCACGCGATCGTGCGTGTCCGAGCCAGGGCTCGGTTGGCAGTCCCAGTTCTTTCGAGCGCAGGACGAGCAGCGCCGCGGCCTCGAAG
>DATCXH010000739.1:0-2395 GCA_036565925.1 Vicinamibacterales bacterium | reverse complement strand
CCGCCTGTCGGCATCGGCCGGTTCGAGCGCACGGGCGCGTTCAGCGTCGCCAGTGATGATCAGCTCCCGGGGATGGCTCAGCTTCAGACCGTGACCGGCTCCTGGCCGGAACGCCGGGTGCCCAACCTGGCCGTTGGTCTGCATCGCTCGGAGATCTTCTCCGATGCCTCGCTCCTGGCCGACACGATTGCGTGGGATTTCGGCCGGCCTGTGCTGATCACCAACCTCGATGACGCGCCGATGCCGCCTGGCGACAAGCTGATGGTTCTGTTCGGCTACACCGAGACGTTCAACGGCTTCCTCTGGTCGATCGTCGGCAACACGGCGCCGGCCGGACCGTATCAGGTGCCCATCCTCGGGGATCTGTCCGTGCGGGAAGATCCTCGGTTGGACGCTACCGATATGTTGCATACCACAACACATCTGGCGATCGACACTGATGACACCTCAATCGTCTGGAAAACGGACAAGTCATACCCTACGAAGGTATGGGTGGACTCGACCAACTACCCGGACGACATCGGCGGGGGTGAAACGCTCGACATCAAGCTGAGTGGCGAGCAGATCACCGTTTCCAGCATCACCGCGCCCACGTCGAGCGCAGCCATCGACGCCGGCACGTTCGAGAATGCCGACGGCGGAGTAGCCGGCTGGAGCGCGTCAGGCGGAGCGATCGCGCAGAGTTCCACGTTCGCCTTCGCCGGCACCTTCAGCGCCCGGCTCACGGTCAGCGGATCGCCGACACAGGCATACATCCGCAACACCACACCCATTCCCGTGACGGTGGGCAAGTCGTACACCACGGCGATGCAGTGCCGCACAGGATCGACGCTGACCGTCTCGGCTACGATCGATTGGCTGGACTCGGACGGTAACTTCCTGTCTCGCGACATCTCCGGAAGCTCGCTTGCCTCGGGTGCCTTCGCGGCCAGAACCGTGACGGGAACAGCGCCGGCCGGCGCTGCTTTCGCGCAGTACGGCAGCACGATCACCGGCTCGCCGGCGAACGGTTCGCTGCTCTACACCGATGCGGTCACGTTCACCAGCAGCGATTACAACTTCCAGACGGCCACTGTCGCCCGTTCGGTCAACACCGTGGTCAAGGCGCACGATCCGCATACGCCCGTCTTCCTGTTCGAACCTAGCTACCTGGGGGCGTTGTGACCGCTCTAGCCTTCGCCATCGGCCAGCGCCTGACCGCGGACCTGATGACCGACTTCCTGGCCCTGACTCCGCAGGTCTACACGAAGGCGAGCACCACTGACCGCAACTCCGGTGGCACTGGATCGACATACACCATTGATCCCGAGTTGGCGGGTATCCCGCTCGACGTCGGCACCTATGATATTGAGTTGATCGGGTTCTTCACGGTAGCCAGCACAACGCCAAAGTTGAAGACGCAGTGGCGTTTCACGGGGACGTGGAATACCCCGATCCGCAACTGCATCGGTCCAGCTACGGATAATGTGGATGTGACTAACTCGGCAAGCGACATGACGGTTCGAGGCGTAGTCGCGGACTCGCAGGACAGTGTTTACAACTCCGCGGCTACGGGAACGGACGCCTCCTATGTCAGTTTTCGAGAGATCGCATTGAACGTCACTGTGACTGTCGCCGGTACGATGGGCTTGTACTGGGCACAATCCGCCAGCAATGCCAGTAGCACCAGCCTCAAGGCCGGCACTTCTTTTCGCGTGCGTAAGCTGAACGTATGAGCGCCTGGATCCTGATCCCCTGCCTGATCAAACTCAGGAGCGAGTTCGATCTCATCGCCCCTGGCCGCGATCACTCCAGCGACGGCAGCATCGGCGATACCGCGCACGCGGCCGGCGGCACGTCGGACCACCTGCCCGACGAGGACTTCACGGCGTTGCGCGGCAAGGATGCCGACAACGTCAACGAGGTGCACGCGATCGACGTCGACACCGATCTGCGCACCCCTGGCCTCACGATGGAAGACGTCGTGCAATTCCTGCTGGGACGATGCCGATCCGGCGCTGAGAAGCGCTTGCGCTACATCATCTACAACCGGCGCATCTGGGAAGCCTCGAACGACTGGAAGCAGCGCGCCTACACTCTGACGGATCCGCACACCGGGCACGCGCACTTCAGCGCGACGTATATCACCAGTCAGGAAGCATCAACCGCAAGCTGGCATTTGGAGGATCTCGTGGCTATCTCACAGGCAGACGCCGATCTCATCGTCAAGACGCTGCGCGAGACGGTGCTCCCCTACCCGTACGACTCGGTGAAGCCTACCCGCGAGTGGGGTACGCAGATCAGTTACATCCCGTCGCTGTCGGGCATCGTCAACGGCGTGGACGCGAAGCTGAAGGTGCGTTTCGACGCCCTGGCCGCGGGCACCCCTCAGGACGACGTGGACGAGGACGCGATC
>DATCXH010000451.1:0-2578 GCA_036565925.1 Vicinamibacterales bacterium | reverse complement strand
ATCAGTTTGAGTGAAATGGCCAAAGACTCATGGGTCGTGTTCGAGCTGCCGGGTTTCGCCAACGCGACCTCCGGGAAGCAGCAGGACAGCATCGACGCCCTGCGCAAGGCGACCGAGACTTCGTATTTCAAGGGTCCGGATGCCGTCTGGGTGAAACTGGTAATCCCGACCGCCCCGAAGGGCGTTGGCAGGGATCAGTTTGGCCCGTTGGACACTCAAACGAGCATTACGGTAAGCCGATAAGCAAAACCGGACCATCGCCACGGACGGCGATGATCCGGAACTTCCGGAGATCAGGGCAGGAACCCCGCTCTCTCTCTGATGTCGCAGGGCGAGAATGCGTACCTCTGCGCTCATCGCCCTCACCCTGGCGTTGGAGGCCGCCGAACCCCCAGGGTCTTTAGGCTCGAGCCCAAGGCCCAAAGCCCAAAGCCTAGAGCCATCCAATCTGCGGCGGGTCGCCGACAATCTGCGCGCCGACCATTTCGAGAAAGCTGTCGCTGAGGAGCAAATGCTCGCTCATCGTGATCGCATCGCGAAGCAGGCGATCGAGCGGAGACTTCGCTGTGAACACTGCGATAGGTCCAGCCAGATCGTACATCGCTTGCGCGATGTCACGTGCCGAGCGGAACGAATGCTGTAGCGACAACGCCATCGCCCGACGCGTGTCCGGCGACACGCGTCCCTGTGTCTGCGCTTCCTCCCAGATCCGATCCGTCGTCTCGTAGGTGAACGCGCGCGAGGCGCGCCACATCATCTCGGCCTTCGCGAGCGCGACACGTGCGTGAGGCCGCTGACGAAGCGGAGTGGGCGGGGGAGGGAAGATGTGCATCTTTCTCTCCGCGACCGCGATCGCGGCATCGATTGATCGTCGCGCGAGGCCAAGCGCAATGCCGTGCCAGCTGGCCAGGAACATTCCGAAGTAGCAGTACAGCGGTTCGCTGCGATGCGGGGGATCCTCCTGCGCGATCGTCTGCGCGTCGGGCACGAACAGATCCTTCACGCGGTAGTCGTTGCTGCCGCTGCCGGCGAGACCCGTGCTGTACCAGGTGTCGATGATCTCGAACTGCGAGGCTGGAGCGAGCGCGATGCGCGCCTGCGGCGCACCACCACGCATGACGGGCTTGCCGTTCTCGGTGACCAGAAATCCTGTGGCGATCACGTCGGCGTGCGTGCATCCGCTGCCAAACGTCCAGTGACCCGACAGGCGATAGCCGCCATCGACACGCTCGCCGAGACCGTTGGGCGGCACCTGACCCGCCGTCACGGAATCGAGCTCGCGGAACAACGAGCGCGAGACGTCTTCGGCGAGCCGCGCGGCGAAGTAGCCGCTGTCGGATCCGATCTTCGCGCACCACGCGACCGACGCATCTGCGGCCCCGAGTACTTCGTAGACTTCGCACTGCTCGCGAGGCGTCATCTCTGGTCCGCCCCACGCCTTGGGCATGGCCATGCGAAACACGCCAGCCGCTTTGAGCTGTGTCACGAGGTCGAGCGGCAGCCGGCGTAGCGCCGCGATCTCGTCGCCGCGAGACTGGATCTCCGGTGCGAGCGCGCGTACGGCGGTGATGATGTCTGCCGCACTCAAGGGTGACTGTGTACCTGGTGTTCCGCTGTGGGTAATCGTCATGTGTGATGGAAGCGTATTATGCGTCCATGGATGTTCGCGACCGACAGCAGATGAGCCCGACCTGGCAGCCGAGCGGCATCGACATCGGACGCCGACGGGCGCTTGTCGGACTCTCCGGTCTCGTGATGGCAGCAATGAGCGCCACGCCTGCCTGGGCCCAACGTCCCTTCGACTCGCGCGGCGCGCTCGCTCAGGGCAAGTCGGGCAGCTGTGTGCTCACGCCGGAAGCTGGCGAGGGGCCTTTCTATCTCGATCCGAAATTGATTCGTTCGGACATTACCTCGAGTCAGCCTGGCGCACGGCTGGACTTAGCGCTACAGGTGGTGCGGGCCGGCGATTGCGCCACGCTCGCCAACGCCCGCGTTGACGTGTGGCACGCCGACGCGCTGGGACTCTACTCGGGCTATGAAAGGCAGTCAGGTGTCGGCGGCATCTCCACGAAGACCGCGGTGGGGCAACAGTACCTACGCGGCACGCAGTACACCGATGCCGAGGGCCACGTGCAGTTCCGCACCATCTTTCCCAGTTGGTACGGCGGGCGTACGCCGCACGTGCACTTCAAGGTGTTCCTCGGCGGTAACGAGGTCGTGGCCAGCCAGATCTTCTTCCCTGACGAGATCAGCAAGGAGATCTTCAGCTCGGTCGATCCCTACCGCCACTACGCCTCGAAGCGCACGACGTTCAACACCAACGATCCGATCAAGCAGGGCGTCTACTCGGACGTGACGCGGCAGCGCCGGTCGTATGCGGCCAAGGCCGTGCTCGTCGTGGCGCAGAAATAGACGCGTTTGATGGATTCGTCGTGGCTGGGGTGGCCGGCGTGCCGCCGGCGGGCACAATTCCCTGGAAGTACACATTGCCCATGTCGTTGATGAACGTGAACGCTCCCATCAGCCGCTGATGGGGCTTGCGTGATCGACGGATCCTGGTCTAGAGTCTCCCCTCAGC
>DATCXH010000268.1:0-4500 GCA_036565925.1 Vicinamibacterales bacterium | reverse complement strand
AAAGGCCAACGAGTTCGGGTCGCAGCTCGTGCATCAGGCGCGTCACCGTAGCCTGGACCGAGGACTGCGCGAGGATCAGGTCGGCGATTGCGACGTGGTGATGAGGATCGACGTTGCCGGCCAGTGATGCCAACGCACCGTTCGGCATGCGCACCGCAAGCGTCGGTGTGTGCTCGAAGGAATCCGGCATGGAAAGCAGCAGAATCTGCACGATGCGATTATGCGCCCACCGCATCGCCCAGCGCACCGCCGAGGGTATCGCCCGGCGCACCGCCGAGGGTATCGCCCAGCGCTCCGCCGAGGGCATGGCCCAGGGCTTTGCCCAAGGTACGGCCCAGAGCACGGCGCAGGGCGTGATTACGTTTTCTGCTGCTGAGGTGTGCGTTTATTGCGACTCGCCACAGAACGGGCACTTGGCCGTGCGCGCCTGCAGCGGCTTGCGGCAGTGCCAGCAGAAGCTGGCTTGCGGCGTTTCCCGCGCCTTCAGACGCGACTGGATCTCCGACACGTGATCTTCCGCCGTCGCGACGCTCGCAGCGCGGCCCCGCCGCACCGGACGAACCGGCGTGTCGCGAAACGCAAGGATGTCGTTCAGCACATCCGCGGCCTTCTGATAGCGCGTCGTCGGATCGGCAGCAAGCGCTTTGAGGACGATGTCGTTGATCGCCTTCGGGATCTTCGGATTCTTCACGCGCGGCGCGGACAAGAGCTCGCCACGGGCGAGTCGTGCCAGGTCAGCTGGGGCCGGCGTATCGTACGGCAGCGACCCGGTCAGCATCTGATACATCGTGACGCCGATGGAGTAGACGTCGCTGGCGAACACCGCCTTTCCGTGAAACTGTTCCGGCGCCATGTAAGGCGGGCTACCGATGACGGTCGTTCCGTGCGCGGCAATCTCCAGAATCCGCGACGTGCCGAAGTCGGTGACCTTCAGGATGCCTGACTCTGACACGAGCATGTTGCCGGGCCGCAGATCGCGGTGGAGGATGCTGGCGCGGTGCGCATGATCGACCGCATTCAAGATCTGACAACTGAAATCGAGCGCTCGGGTCAACTCGAGCGCTCCGTCGCTCATGATGATGTGCTCGAGCGTTTTGCCCTGCACGTACTCCATCACGATGAAGAAGACGCCATCCTCTTTCTCCGCGGTGAGCACCGTGACGATATTCGGGTGGCTCATCGAGGCGAGGAGCCGCGGCTCCTTGATCATCTCGTTGAAATCGAGATTCTGTTTGTGCGGAACTTTGAGGGCGACTTTCTTGTCGATCCAGGTGTCTTCAGCGAGGTAGACCGTGCCGAAGCCACCGCTCCCCAGAGAAGACAGAATGCGGTACTTACCGATGACCTGACCGCGTAAGAACATTAAGGGTGAGGGCAGTATAGCAGCGGTTCACGCTTCCAGGTTCTCTCTTCTCGGTTCGTGTTCATGGTCGGACAGTGGTTATTCGCTGCGCAGCGCCACCATCGGATCGATTGACGTTGCCCTCCGTGCAGGCAGGAAGCACGCGACGAGTGCGACCACAGCCAGCACAACAGGTGCGGTGACGAACGTGACCGGGTCCAGCGGTGTGATGCCGAAGAGCATCGCTTCAAGATAGCGGGTCAGCATCGCGGCGACGGCGAGGCCGATGGCGAGTCCGGCCACCGTCGCGAGAATCGTCTGACGAAGCGCGAGCCTCACGACATCGTGACGCTGTGCCCCAAGCGCCATGCGAATACCAATCTCCGTTCGTCGCCTGACGACTGTGGATGAAGCGATGCCAAAGAGGCCGACGGCGGCGAGTACCAGCGCGAGTCCGCCAAAGAAGGCGGAGAGCCACGCGATCAGCCGCTCTTGATGGCGGGCGGCATCGACCTGATCCTCGAGCGGCCGAAACGTGAACGAGAGATTGCGATCGACGGTCATCAGCCGCTCGGCGACGCTACGTGCGAGCGCTGCCGGCGAGCCGGAGCGTGCGCGAACGCTCACACTGATCTGCGCCGGCTCGGGGAAGAATGAGGGCCACTGGGTCAGCGGAAGGTACAACGTTGGGAAGGCTTCGTAGCGAGGCGATTGCTCCAAGGCGTTACCGACGACGCCGATGACGGTCCTCAGTTCTTTGTGGCGCTCTGGCGGACCAATCGCGTCTTTGATCACGCTCCCGACTGCATCATGACCAGGAAAGAACTTGCGTGCGAAGGCTTCGTTGGCGACTGCGATCAAAGGAGCCTGACGCAGGTCATCTTCGCTGATGACTCGCCCGGCACGGACGGACAACCCGTAGGTGTGAAACCAGCCAGGTGTCACGTAATTCACGATGACGCGCCGTTCTGCCGGTGGCAGTTCGGGCATGCCTGGCGCGGTGTAATCGCCGACGAGTGTGAGGCCGTGATTCGCGGGTGTGTTCAGCGAGGTGCCCGCGTGCGCGACGGCCGGCAGTTCGGTAACGACTGAGTCGAGCCGCCCGTACAGTGCCGTCCGAGATCCGGGAGCAGAGGCAGTGCGACTGGCGTCGACCTCGACCACTAACACACGGCTGCTCTCGAAGCCGAGTGGAACCGCGAGCAATCGGTCGAATGTTCTGATGAACAACCCTGCAGTGATCACCAGGACCAGCGACAGCGCGACTTGTGCAGCGACGAGACCGCCACGCGTCCAGAACCGCGATATGCCGCTGTGGCCGGAAGACAGCGGATCCTTGAGCGCGGCAACCGGCGTCAGCGACGATGCGCGAAATGCGGGAATGAGACCGAAGAGCAGTGCGGTTGCGATGGTGACCAGCACTGTGAAGGAAACAACCCGCCAATCGAGTGTGACATCAAGCGTCACGCGATCGAACCACGTGGACATCTGCGCGACCAGAGCGCCGCTGGCCCACGTGGCGACCAGCAGCCCCAACACTGCGCCCATCGAGGCGAGAAGGAGGCTCTCAACGAGCAGTTGTTGTATAAGCCGCCGACGCGGAGCACCCAGCGCGAGGCGCAAACTCAGCTCACGGCTCCGGGCGGCACCCCGCGCCACCATGAGGCTGGCGATGTTGGCGCACGCGATGAGCAGGACGAGCGCGGCGATGACCAGGATGGTAAGAACGGCTCGCGAGTACTGACGGCGCAAGTCCGAGGTGCCGGCAGCAGCCGGAACGACAACGAAGGGATCCTTGAGCTGCGAGTCCTGATTCTCTCCCCAGATCCCGTTCGGTGGCAGCGTTGCCTGGATCATCTGTCGCTGCATGCCTCGCAGTGCGGCACCGGCCGACTCGGGCGACTGGCCCGGAGCAAGGCGGAGCATGACCGCCAGATACGAGCGGCCCGTCGGTCCACCCCAGGACTCATCGTGAAGGATCAGGGGTGCCGACCCAATGGGCAGCGCGATGTCGAATGCGCGCCCGACTTCAGGTCCGAGGAATTCGGGTGGCGCCACGCCAACAATCGTCACCGGAACACGGTTCACCAGCATCGAGCGGCCGACCACATCAGCGTCGCCGCCGAAGCGTCGCTGCCACAACCCGTGGCTGAGGACGGCAACGCGGCTTTCGATTCGCCCGGGATCATCTTCAGTATTCGTGAACGTGCGGCCGATGACGGGCACCACGCCGAGTTCTTGAAAGAAGTTGCCGCTGACGAATACGCCATCGACCGGGTCGGCCTCTCCTTCCGTGGCGAGGTCGAGCCGCTGGGACAAGACGGTCCAGGCGAGCGCACGTCCCAGCGACGAGGCTCG
Organism: Vicinamibacterales bacterium; assembly: GCA_036565925.1. Classification (GTDB taxonomy): domain Bacteria; phylum Acidobacteriota; class Vicinamibacteria; order Vicinamibacterales; family UBA2999; genus Gp6-AA40. The sequence continues at coordinate 800 of DATCXH010000268.1, read as the reverse complement.
CTGGCGAATCTGCTCCCACATCGCCATGTTCCACCCGCCCGGAAAACCATCGTTCACGGCACTCGACGTCGAGACCAGGGCCAGTTGCTCCGGAGCCGTGACGGGCAGGGCACGAAGCATCAGACCGTCCACGATGCTGAAGATCGCGGTATTGGCACCGATCGCCAGGGCCAGGGTGAGAACGGCGACGACGGTAAAGCCTCGCGATTTGCGCAAGGTGCGCACACCGTAGCGCGCGTCTTGCCATAGATCTTCCAGCCGCGATTCCCAGCCGGCCTCGCGCACGTCCTGTTTGACCGCAGTCGTGCTTCCCATCTCGAGGCGCGCCGCGCGCGTCGCTGCATCGCGACTCATGCCGGCTGCGACATGTCGGTCGATCGCGGCCTGGAAGTACTCCCTGATCTCCTCGTCCAGATCCTGCTCGAGCCGGTCGCGGCCGAACAGCGCGCGAAGTTCGGCGACCACGCGGCGCGCAACGCGAAACATCAGGCTTCTCCCAGCCTCGCCCGCATGATCTTTGTGATCGCCGCGGTCTGAGCTTCCCATTCGCGTGTGGCGTCCGCCAGTCGACGGCGACCGGCGGCGGTGAGCGCGTAATACTTCGCGCGCCGGTTGTTCTCGGTGGCGCGCCACTCGGCCTTGATCAGGCCATCACGCTCGAGACGACGGAAAGCGGGGAAGAGGGATCCGGCGTTGACCTGGAAGGCGCCGTGGCTGATCTGCTCGAGGCGCACGCCGATGCCGTAGCCGTGCATGGGCTCGAGCGCCAGAGTCTTGAGAATGAGCATGTCCAGCGTGCC
>DATCXH010000320.1:0-4384 GCA_036565925.1 Vicinamibacterales bacterium | reverse complement strand
GGCGGCGCGAGCCTGGGCGGTGCGGTCGGTGCGACGCTCCTGCGCGTGCTCGTCTTTCAGGTCGGCAGCACGAACATGCTGCTCGTCAGCGCGGCGGTGCTTGGCGTGTGCGTGGTGATCGTCGATGCCATTCTTCGCCGGCAACCTACCACCCCGAGCGACGGTTTTGTCGAGGAGCAAGGCGTGGGCGGCCGTGAGGCCATTCGGCTGCTTGCTGAATCGGATCACCTCAAGATCATGGCGCTGGTAATCGGCTGCGCCGCTGCGGGCGCAGCGATCGTGCAGCAACAACTGAGCATGGCGGCCGAAGCGACCGGCGGAGACGCTGATCGCATGACCGCATTCCTCGCTGAAGTCACCGCCTGGGTGTCGATTGCCGGCTTCGTCGTGCAGGTTGCGCTGACCAGTCGCATCCATCGCTCGATGGGTCTGGCCTTCGCGATGCTGCTGCTGCCGGTCGCGATGGGCTCATCGGCGATCGTCGTGCTCATGTCGGGAGCGCTGTGGGCGCCACAGCTCGCCCGCGTCCTCGAGGCCACCCTTCGCTACACAGTGGACAAAACCACACGCGAGGTGCTGTTCCTGCCGGTTCCTTTAGAACTCAAACACCGCTCGAAGCCATTCATCGACGTGACCGCCGATCGCTTTGCGAAGGCACTGGCCGCTGTCATGCTCCTCGTGCTGATCAAACCGTGGGGCCTTGGGCTCGATTGGCGTCGTCTGAGTTATGCCAGCCTGGCGATGACGGGGATCTGGGTCGGCATCGTGTTCGTCGCGTGGCGCGAGTACCGGCGCGCGTTCCGCGCCAGTATCGGATCGCGTGCGATTGCGCCGGGTACGATTCGAACCGACCTGGCTGACACCGCAACGATCGAGACCCTCGTCGAGGAGCTGTCGCACCCCGATGAATTTGCTGTGCTCTACGCGATCGAGATGCTCGATGCGCTGGACAAGCGACAACTCGTGACGCCTCTCCTGCTCCAACATGAATCGCCGCGCGTGCGCGCCCGCACCTTGCGCGCGCTGGCGCTGTCGCGATCGAAAGTGGCCGGGCGCTGGCTGCCGACGGTGTCGCGCATGGTGCAGGACGAGGACGTGGATGTGCGCGCTGCCGCGTTACGCGCGCTCGCCGAGTTCGAACACGAGGACGCCGCCGTCCTGATGCGTCGCCATCTCGGCGACGCGGAGCCTCGCGTCGTCGTCACCTCGGCGATTACGCTCGCCAACTCGGGGCGTCCCGACGACGTCCTGGCCGCCGAGGCCGCGTTGCGGCAGATCATCACTGATGTTCGCGACAGCGCTGCGAGCGGACGCGCTGAAGCGGCAACGGCGCTCGCGCACATCGACGATCCTCGATTCCGCGCACTGCTCGTGCCACTGCTGTACGACCGCGATCCGGTGGTCGTGCAGAAGGCAATCAAGAGCGCGCGCGAGATGGGCGCGTCTGACGGCCTGTTCATTCCCGGTCTGCTGTCGCTGCTCGGTCACCGCGCGCTGAAAGCGCCGGCGCGCGAGGCGCTGGTCGGCTACGGCGAAACGATCATCGACGCCCTGGCCTACGCGCTTCGCGATCAACGCGAACACGTGTGGATCCGTCGTCACATCCCGGCGACGCTGGCCGAACTCGGCACACAACGCTCGATGGATGCGCTGGTGGCCGCACTCGACGATCCCGACGGCTTCCTTCGTTATAAAGCGATTGCCGCGATCGAAAAGATCCGCCGCGATCATCCGGCGATCTCCTGCCCGCGCACCGTGCTCGAGGCGCAGGTAGTGCGAGAGAGCTCGCGCTACTACAACGGGCTGACGCTACAGCACAACCTGCTGCGGCATGCGCCGGATGCCGCCGATTCGCTGCTCGCCCGCGCGCTGCAGGACAAGCTGCACCGCACGATCGATCGCATCTATCGTCTGCTCGGTCTGCTCTATCACGTGGATGATGTGGCGGCGGCGAGATACACGATTGAACAGGGCGAAGCGAGGCGTCGTGCGGCCGCGGTCGAGTATCTCGATAACTTGCTCGGCGGCGTCGTGCGTAAGCGCGTGATGCCCATCCTGGACGACTCGCCGCTGACCGAGAAGGTCCGTTACGCCAACACCGTCCTGAAGAGCCGGCCGCGTGATCTGGAAGACACGCTCGCACAACTCGTCCACGAGGACGATCCGGTGGTTGCAGCGGCCGCGATTCACTTCGTCGGCCAACGGCAGGCGTGGGGACTCAGCGACGATCTCGAATATGTCGCATCGCATCGTTCAGACAACCGCATCATCGGCGAAGCGGTGTCATGGGCGTTGGCGACCAGGCATGCCGGTGGTGGACCGCTGACGGCGTCCATCGACTCGTTACCGATCGTCGAGCTCGCCAATCGCGTGCGGGTCATTCCGCTGTTCGCGACGCTGTCGGTGGACGAGCTGTTCCGGATTGCGGAGGCGGGCGAAGAGATCCGTCACCCGGCGGGCCGGGAACTCTGTCGCGCCGCGACACCCGCGGAAGAGGTCCTGTTCCTGCTCGAAGGCGGCGCACGAACAATCGAAGGGCCTTCGCCCGAAGCCGACATCCTGCCGCCGGCGGTGATTGGTTTCGAAGACGTGTTGCAGGGCACTGCGCTCCGCAGCACCGTACGCGCGATCGAGCCGACGGTCTGCTTCCGTATCGCCGCTGACGACTTCATGACCATGGTGTCGGACAACGTGCTGTTGGCGCAGAGTCTGTTCACGCTCCTGCTCGCCAACGATCGTCCGCGTCTCCCCTTCGCGCAGCCTGCGCGCGTGGTCCCCGATCGCGAGTCGCCAGGAGCCGTACATGCCGCCAGGCTGTTGCGACAAGACCCGCTGCTATCGCGCGCCTCGGCTACGCAACTGCTCGCCCTGACCGCCATCGCGCCGGAAGTGCCGTTGAAGGCAGGGACGGTGCTCTTCGACGTCGGCACGCCGCCGGCCGTCTATCAAATCGTTCAAGGCGAGGTGGTACTCGAATTCCCCGGAACGAATATGGCTGTCGCCCCAGCCGGTGCAACGCTCGGGGTCGCCGACACCCTGGCAGGAACGACGTCGGGCTGGCGCGCAACCGTCAGCAAGGATGGCCGAGCATTACGCCTGGAGCGCGAGGAATTGTTCTCAGTGCTCGCCGACCACGTTGATCTGATGCAGGGCCTCTTCTCAGGCGTCCTCGCGTTGCGGGACACCGAGACGAAAGTGGCTGAGCTGTCGTAAAATCCGCTCCGTCTACCAACACACCGAAAGGACCCTCATGGACGTCCGTCATCGCTCCAGAGTCCTGATCGCGATTCTGGTTGTGGGACTTGTTCCCACTCTTCTCGCACAGGGAACCCCTGCGTCTCCGCCCACGGCGACGTTATCACCCGAGGCGATGGAGGCCTTCCTCCTGAAGGCGCGTATCGTGAACACCCGTGATGCTGGAAGCGGCGTGACCAACTCCCGCCGCGCGACGTTGACCGACGGTCAGCTCACACATGACGTCCATATCCAGACCGTGGACATCGCCCAGGCGGTCTTCGAAGCCGGGCGTAACACCGAAGTCAACTTCAAGGACACCTACCGATACAACATCGCCGGCTACCGCCTTGCGAAGTTGATTGGCCTGACCAACGTCCCGATGTCGGTCGAACGCAACATCGAGGGCAAGACCGGCGCCGTGACGTGGTGGGTAGACGACGTCCAGATGGACGAAAAAGAGCGGATGAAGACGAAGACGCTCGGGCCCGATCCAGTACGGACCAACAAGCAGATTCAGATCATGCGGATCTGGGACGAGCTCATTCAAAACCGCGATCGGAATCAGGGCAACATCCTGTGGACCCACGACTGGACGATGTGGCTGATCGATCACACGCGCGCATTCAGGCTGAACGGGAATCTGCTCAAGCCCGAGCAGTTGTCGCGCTGCGATCGAGGTCTCCTCGATCGCTTGCGCGCGCTGACGCCCGAGGCAGTGGCGGAAGCGGTTGGCAATTCGCTGACGAGACAAGAACAGGCAGCGCTGCTCGAGCGCCGCGACAAGATCATCAAGCTCTACGACGACCGCATCGCGAGACTCGGTGAACCTGTCGTGCTGTTCACTCTCTGACACTGTCGGTGCAAGGGACTATCGATTGTCGGTGCTAAGGGACTGACGCGTGTCGGTGCTACGCACTATCGATTATCGGTGCGAACCCGCTGTCGTATGTCGGTGCGGCAGAGTCGTTGCGACCGAGTGGACCCACCGCACCGACGAGCGTCAGACGGTTAGCACCACCTGCGAAGTCACTTTGCACCGACAAGACTCGGGATACTCAGCGGTTCACGACGGTCCAGATAAATCGCCGTCGCCTTGTCTCCCTGTAACTCCAGCGCAGACGCGGCACCGCCGGGATAGAACTCGCCG
>DATCXH010000102.1:0-5379 GCA_036565925.1 Vicinamibacterales bacterium | reverse complement strand
GGCGATCGCGAACCGCCGGCCTCGCAGTATCCGGCCATCGCGAAGGGCGAGCTCGTGCCTCTCGAGGCGGTGCACTTTCCGAAGATACCCTCGTTCCCGTTTACAACCTACATGCCGCGAGTCTGGCATATGGACTACGGGCCTGAGTACAGCACCACGCGTGTGATCACCACCGAGCCGCCACAAACCGGCGAGCCCTATCGCGTGTTGGTCCCGCAAGTGAACGGTGATGGCAACGACGTGGCGGGAATCCGGTTGCCGGAAACCGCCGTGCCGCTCGGCACATTCACGGGCTGGAATGTCACCGTCCCGCAGTTGAGCGACCTGCGATATCTCGGTGGCTTGGTTGGTGGATTCGAGCCGTTCGCCCGGACCGAAGAGCAGCGACTCGCCACGGGCGATACAAGGCTCTCGATCGCGGAACGCTACAGCGGACGACAGGAGTATCTCGATAAAGTGAAGCGCGCCTGCAACGACCTTGTGCGCCAACGCTTCCTTCGCGCCGACGACGTACCGGCCGTCCTGCAATCCGCCGAGCGGATGTGGAACGCCATCGCCAACTGAAGGAGAATGGCTATTCCACTATGAGCACACCGACCGATTCCCGCGCCGTCTTCCGTCGTTTGCACGAGAGCGGCTGTTTTGTGATGCCCAATCCCTGGGACGTGGGCAGCGCCCGCGTGCTCGAGCAACTCGGATTTCCCGCGCTCGCGACGACGAGCTCGGGGCTGGCGTGGTCGCTTGGCAAACGTGACAACAGCGTGTCGAGGAACGAAACGATCGCCCACTTGCGCGCGATCGCCGAGGCGGTTGACGTTCCGGTAAACGCCGACTTCGAGGACGGCTTTGCCACGATGCCGACCGACGTGGCCCGCAACGTGAAGATCGCGACGACCACCGGCATCGCCGGTCTGTCGATCGAAGACTCCAGCGGCGATGAGGCAGAACCGCTGTTCGATTTCACGCTGGCGGTTGAGCGCATCAGCGCCGTTCGCCGGGCCATCGACGAGAGCGGCACTGGCATCCTCCTCACCGCTCGTTCCGAAGGCTTCATCGTCGGCCGTCCTGATCTCGCTGAAACAATCAAGCGGCTGACGGCCTATGCCGAAGCCGGTGCGGATTGTCTCTATGCACCAGGTCTCTCGTCGACGCAGGATGTGTCCGCGGTGGTGAAGGCCGTGGCCCCGAAGCCGGTGAACGTACTTGTCGGCAGCGACTTCACAACGGTCGCCGAGCTTGCCGAGCTTGGTGTACGCCGCATCAGCGTCGGTGGCGCGCTCGCTCGCGCCGCGTGGGGCAGCTTCCTCTATGCCGCGAGTGAAATCGCCGAGCACGGAACCTTCGCACGGCTCGCGGCCGGTGTCCCGTTCCCGGTGCTGAACCGCCGGTTCACCTCGAGAGGTTAGTCGTTCGTGGTTCGTGGTAGGTCACGAACCTCAACGCACCGACTACCAACCACCAACCACAAACCGCGACTACGCCGCGTTGGTTCCGATGCGCGAACAGGTGCTAGGCGACACGAGGGTCGAGGTCATTGCGCCGGCACTTTACCGTTCGTGATCGGTCTGCTCGCAATCGTCTCGATCGGCGCCCTTCGCTATCCCGGCCATTCACGCCTCGCGTGTCGATCCGATGCTGGTTCTGCGCGATCAGTCGCTGGTAGCGGTTGGTGGTCAGTGGTTAGTGTTAGCCTCGCCAGCCATTGATTTACAGCTGGAAAACAAAAACGCCGTTGTCACCGCGGCGAGCAAGGGTATTGGGCGCGCCATCGCGCTGCGGCTCGCCGACGAAGGCGTGAACGTCGCCATCTGTGCGCGCGGTGAGGCGGCGCTCCGCGCCACTGAAAGCGACCTTCGTAAGAGCGGTGTGAAGGTCGTCGCACGTGTCTGCGATGTCGCACAGGCCGATGCGCTCGAGCGCTTTCTGACAGACGCCGGGCAGACACTCGGTGGCGTCGACATGCTCGTGAACAACGCGAGCGGGTTAGCCCCGCAAAAAATTCGTGTGAACGTCGTCGCGCCAGGGTCGATAGAGTTTCCCGGCGGCATGTGGGACCACGTCAAGCAGGGCAACCGGCCGTTCTACGACTCAATTCTCAAGACCATTCCGTGGGGCCGGTTGGGGACTCCGGATGAAATTGCGGATGCCGTCGTGTTTCTCTTGTCGCCACGCGCGAGCTGGATCACCGGCGTGTGTCTGGTCGTCGATGGAGGGCAACATAAGGGCAACTTCTAGTTCCAAGTTCCAAGTTCCAAGTTCCAAGTTCCAAGTTCTGGGTTCCTGGTTCCTGGTTCCTGGTTCCGGGTTCCGGGTTCCGGGTTCGTGGTTGACCCTACGGTGTCAGACGACATTTCACGATAACTCCTGACGAGGAGCGTGAGATGGCAAGACGTGTCTGGTGTGCGTTGACACTGTGTGCGCTACTGGCGATCAGTCAGCACGCGACCGCACAATCTCTCGGTCAGGCGGCGGGTGCGCGTAAGACTCCCACAGTTGACCCGGAGCTGCGCGCCGATATCGAGAAGCTGATGGTCGTCACTGGCGCAGCCAATCTCGCGACGCAGCTTGCTGCACAGGTCACCGATGCCTTCCTGAATAGCGTTCAACAGACGACACAGGCCGCGATCCCGCCACGGATGATTGAGATCGTGCGCGAGGTGCTCAATACCGAGTTCGCCAATGGCTTCAATGGACCGGAGATCAGAGATCGGCTGATCGCCTTGTACGCGAAGTACTTTACGCGTGAGGAGGTGAGGGGCCTCATCGCGTTCTACGAAAGCGACCTCGGACGGAAGGCGGTGTCCAACTTGCCCAGCCTGATGCGCGAAGGCGGTGAAATCGGGCAGCGGTGGGCGCAGGACTCGCTGCCAACAATCATGCAGACACTGCAGGCGCGCCTGAAGGCCGAAGGATTGATGTTGATTCCTTAAACACCGTTCGGGCGATTTGGGAACCGCGACCCTGGTAGTACCATCGGTTTCCATGGCAGCACTCGAGATCACCGACCAGAGTCCGTTCGCGGCGATTGGGGCGGCAGTGGGCAGGACGGTTGAGGCTGCTGTGCCGAAGCTGCGTGCGATGAGTGAATCGCGCGCCGGGCAGCCGCGCGCGCCTGGGAAGTGGTCGCCTAAACAGGTGATCGGACATTTAATCGATTCCGCAGCGAACAACCATCAGCGCTTCGTCCGCGCGCAGGAAGGTGCTGCCTACACCGGGCCTGGCTACACGCAGGATCACTGGGTGGCGGTGCAGGGGTATCAAGACGCGTCGTGGGACGATCTCATCGCGTTGTGGTCGGCCTACAACCGTCATCTCGCGCGGGTGATCGAGCGGATTCCCGACAGCAAACGTGGCACGACCTGCACGATCGGCGCGAATGCGCCAGTGACGCTCGGGTTTGTGGCCGCGGACTACGTTCGCCACCTCCTTCATCACCTGGGCCAGGCGGACGCGTTGCCCGAATCATCTCCAACGAAATAGACTTCACAGGCAGGAGGATCCCTCGAATGACCCGGTGGTTGAGCGGCGTATGTGTGATCGCGATGTGTGTGGCGCTTGCGCCCTCGCTTGGTGCGCAGTGGCCATCGTACCCGACACCGGGGATTCCGCGGACTGCGGACGGAAAGCCCATTCTCGACGGTCCGGCTCCGCGCATGCCTGACGGCAAGGTGGACTTCTCGGGTATCTGGGAGATTCGCTTCGGTGGCGGCGGCGGTGGTGGTGGACGTGGCCGCGGCGCAGGCGGTGGCCAGGCAGCAACTCCGACGCCTCCTCCCGATCCGAACGCCATTCCCGTGTCGCAGTTCTTCGAGGTCGCAGGACGCGGCTATCCATTGCCGCTGCAGCCCTGGGCCGCCGAGCTCAAGAAGAAGCGCATGGCCGACAACAGCAAGGACAACCCCGACGTGTGGTGCCTGCCGATCGGTCTGATGCAGTATCACAATCACCCGCAGCCGCGGCAGATCGTGCAGACGAAGAACTTGATGCTCATCACGTACGAGTCGAACTACGGTCTGCGCTATATCTACCTCGATGGCCGTCCGGCGCCGAACAACGATCCGACACCGTGGTGGTTTGGCTATTCACGTGGCTGGTACGAAGGTAACGACACGCTCGTCGTCGAGACCACCAACTTCCGCGGCGACGAGCGCGCTGGTTGGCTCGACGTCAACGGCAGCCCATATACCGACGCGCTCAAGATGACCGAGCGCTTCCGTCGTCCAAACCTTGGCACGCTCGAGATCGACATCACTATCGACGATCCCAAGGCGTACACGAAGCCCTTTACGGTGCGCGTCAATCAGCGTCTCATGGTGGACTCGGAGATGATCGAGTTCATCTGCAACGAGAACGAGCGATCGACGCATCACATCGACGCACCGGATTGGACGAACAAACCGGCGGCACCCGCGAAATAGACGGAGTGACAACGTAGAGGCGGGTCTTTAGACCCGCCTGAAGAACCCGCCTGAAGGAGGCGACCATGGCGACCAGGTTCTGGGGCGTGGTGTTCCTCATGGCGTGCGCGGCAATCGTCGGAGCGCAGAGCGGCGCTCCTGCGAAGCCAGCGCTCGCCCGCGATGCTTCAAAGCCGGCGCGGATCAATCGCGCGATCGAGATGCTCGAAAAAGGGCAGCCGATCTACTACACGCAGACCAATGCCGGCGGCTATGACGAGGGCAAGAAGCTCGCGCAAACGCCGTCTGACTACATCACCTACGAGATGGAGCACGGTGCCTTCGACATGTCGGCGCTGCGCTCGTTCATGCGCGGCCTGGTCGATGGCGGGCCCACGCCCACCGGTCACCGCACCCCTGCTGTCATCGTCACGCTCCCGGTGCTCGGCCTCGACGAGGCCAGCATGCGCGCCAACTACTGGGTGATTCATCAGGTGCTCGCCGCGGGAGTGCACGGCATCCTGCTGTGTCACACGCGCGTGCCCGAAGCGGCGCGGCTCTTCGTCGAGGCGACACGTTATCCGTTTGCGCCGAAGGTCGCCGGCCTCGCTCAAGGATTGCGGGGCAGCGGCAGTCAGGGATTCGCGGCGCAGATCTGGGGACTGTCGCAGACCGACTACCTACGCAAAGCGGATCCGTGGCCGCTCAACGAGGAAGGGGAGTTGCTGCTCGGCGTGAAGATCGAAGACAGCTACGCGCTGGCCAACGCCGAGAAGACAACGAAAGTGCCGGGGATCGCGTTCGCGGAATGGGGCCCCGGCGATATGGGATTCTGGCTGCTCGGCATTCCGCAGCCGGGACAGGACCAAACCAGCCATCCTGATATGCGCGCCGCGCGATCGCGCGTGCTCAAGGCGACGAAGGACGCGAAGATCTTCTTCCTCAACTCCTGCAACGACAAGAACGTCGTCGAGATGATCAA
>DATCXH010000864.1:0-8926 GCA_036565925.1 Vicinamibacterales bacterium | reverse complement strand
GCCGACAGCGGTGGGTGGGGATATGCGGTGTTCGACTACGACGAGAAGTCCGACACATTCAAACCAGGCACGACGGCGGGCACACCGCCGCAGGGGAACGACGCCAAGTGCGGGTTCGCCTGCCACACGACGGCGAAGGCGAGAGATTACGTGTTCACGGATTACGGGAAGCGCTGAATTCTGCGCGTCGGCCGATTCGCGTTTCTGACCAAGAATTAATCAAGTCTTCAGTTCGATCGTCGCGGCTCCGTGCGTACGATTGACGCTCCATGTTCGCCACAAAATCGGTCGCTGGAGTGTGTGCCTACGGCCTGGCCACCTTCCTGATATGTCTCCCTGCGTGCACGAAGGCGCCATCGACGCCACCACCACGCGAGGAGGACATCGCGAAAGTCGTGACCGCCTTCTATGGGGCAATCAGCGCCGGCGACAAAGCGGCAGCGATGAAGCTCATCGCGCCTGACGCGGTGTTCGTGGAGTCGGGCAAAATCGAAACGCGGGCCGAGTACGAAATGAACCATCTCCCCGCGGACATCGACTTCGAGAACCAGGTCAAAGCCGTGAGAGGCCCACTCAAGGTGACGTTCCACGGCGCCGATACGGCCTGGGTCATCTCCCGCGCAGAGTACGACGAAGGCAATCCTGAGAAGTACATCATCACGCAGCTCATGGTTCTGACGCGAGACTCGGATGATTGGCGCATCCGCACCATCAGCTGGTCGACGAACCAGCCATAGGCACGGGCCTCACGTGGAGACCATCGTCGAGCGCGCACTGCGGTGCTGCCACGCGATGTAGAGCCCACCAATCACCAGGTTGACGACCAGGTACAGCAGGATCGTTCCGGCGAAGTGTTGGTTGGGAAGGTTGGCTGAGGCGATGGACAGCGCGATGGCGGGATGGTGAGACGCGGCTGACAATGCGAGCACGATCGAGTGCTCGCGCTCCGGTTGTCCGAGCAGATCGCCGATCGCCAGCGCCAATACGACAAAGACGACCATGGCGGCGATTGCTCCGCCGCCGATCGCGCCGAGGATGGCGCGCCACATTCCGGCAAACAGCGCGACGGCGGCAAGGGTCAACAGGATCGTGGCCGCCAGTGTTACGACTGGCGCGATACGCTCAGCGACTGCAGGTCGCAGCCGACGCACGGCCACGCCCACCAGGAGCGGGAGAAGCACCGCCACCAACACCATTCGCGCGATCGCCCCGGTGGGCACATTGAGCGGCCGTCCGACGATGTACTCGAGAACCTTGACCGAGAGCGGCACGGTCGCGATGGCCAGCAACGCGAGCAAGGCCATCAACGCGAGACCGTACGAGGCGTTGCCCACGATTTTGGATTCCTTCCTCGGCAGCAGTGGGGGGAGAGGAGAGATGGCCAGGGCGACGAGGGCGATTTCTGCGGCCCGTTGGAACTCAAACACGCGCACCAGCACGATCGCCATCAGTGGGGTGATCACGAGCACGGCGAGGAGCGATCGAAACAGAAGGCCCGGTCGATCGAGCAGGTAGCGGAAGTCGGCGCGTGTGGTGTTCAGGCCAAAGCTGAAGACCGTGCCTATGATGCTCACCTGAAGGGTGAGCACGACGACTTGTCTGGCATCCATGGTTCTCCTTATTGCACCGGAGTTAGTCACGACATGCCGTGACCACGCAATCGATCGGCGTCGAGTTCTTGGAGAATCGGCCGATTGCCGTTACCTGGGGACGTTGGAGGGCAACCGCTGTGCCGCGTTCCTCGAGAGAGCGTTCACTTCGATTCTGCTGCCTCGACCATGGCGGCAGGTTCGCGCCGAAGGGTCGCGCGGTCGTGTGGCGATGGGAGGTCCGGGCACAGCACGAGCTTTCCTTCGAGACCGCCTGCCTCGAGGCGGCGGTGTGCGTCGGCGACCTCGTCGAAGGAGATCCGCTCGGCGACGCGCGGCCGAATTGCGTGCGTGGCCAATAGCCCGAAGAGTCGTTCCAGATCCTCGCGGAACCACGCCGGATGGCGCACGCGCATGACGTTGATCGAGTAGAAGCGAGCGTGCTTGCCACCCGGGAGAAACCTCCAGAGATACATGCGCGCGATCGTCATGAGGATGGTGCGCATACCCTGTTTGGCCTGCACGCCCGCTGAAAAGCCAATCGCCAGAAGCAGCCCGCCTGGTTTGAGCGCTGCGAACGAACGGCGATAACCGTCCTCTCCGATTCCGTCGAACACGACATCGAACCCGCCTTCGACCACGCGCGTGAAGTCTTCGCGGTCGTAGTCGATTGGTGTACCGCCCAGCTCGCGGACGAGCGCCGCATGTTTGCCGCGCGCAGCGCCCCATACGTTGAGGCCTGCGCGTCTGCCGAGAACGATCAGCGCCTGACCAACTGCACCGGCTGCTCCGTGCACGAGCACACGCTGGCCTGGCTGCACGCGGGCCGCGCGATGCAGGAGTTGATACGCGGTCATCCAGCTCAAGATCAACGTGGCGGCCTCCGCCGAGTCCACGTCAGGCGGGACGCGCGTCACGTGATCTGCGCGGAGCGTTCGATAGGTGGCGTTCGATCCGATTACTGTCATGTCGGCGACGCGGTCGCCGACCTTGAGCCCACGCACACCATCGCCAAGTTGGTCGATTTCCCCGACGACGTCGTAGCCGATCACGAACGGTGGCCGGTGACGAGCCGTTTGTGGATAGAGGTGACGGCGTATCAATACGTCGGTGTAGTGCAGGCTGGAGGCCAGCACGTGCACGCGTACCTCACCGTGGCCGGCCTTGGGCATGACGGCATCAACCACTTCGATGCCTTCCGCATCGCCGAAGTGGCTCACTTGGACCACCCGGTTGTGTGGCCCTGCAAGGGCCTCGCGCGATTCCTGCAACATGGCCCACCTGCGGTTGCTGGCGATCGCACGCACGATTCTTGCCGGGCGATGGTGGTGTGGACATGCCGGATTCTGCCTCTCGATTCGAGAGATGGTCGGCGTTTGTCGGAAAAGTCCGCTGCGGGTGCGAATTCCCTCGCGGTTGAGATCGTGACTCGTGCCCTGCCCAGCACGATCTCCTGCTGAAGAGCGCGCAAGTACCGAAAAGACCGTTCTATGGATGGGCATTGGCACGAGCTGCGGTGGCCACTGCACCGATCGGACGCTCGCGAGATAGCGCGGCGGAACGCCCACTTCATCGACAGCAAAGGACGCCATTCCTCGATCTTTTTCGAGGCACATCTCTTGACCACATTCGCGCGTCGCGCGACGGCGACTGCGTGCGGCTCCGAAGGAGGAGTTATGGCAAAGCTCGTCGATGTGGCGGAGGCAACGGCGATCCGTCCGTTCAGTGTCAACGTTCCGGAAACCGAACTGGCTGAACTACGCCGACGCATCAAGGCGACGAGGTTTCCTGAGAAAGAAACGGTCAACGATTTCTCGCAGGGTGTGCCGCTCGCGACCGTGCAGAAGCTGGCGTACTACTGGGCGACCGAATACGACTGGAGGAAGGTCGAAGGGCGCCTCAACGCCGTGCCGAACTTCATCACCGCGATTGACGGACTCGACATCCATTTCATTCACGTGCGGTCGAAACACCCCAATGCCTTGCCGCTCATCGTGACGCATGGATGGCCGGGCTCGATCGTCGAGCAGTTGAAGATCATCGATCCGCTCACGAACCCAACGGCGCACGGCAAGAGCGCGTCGGACGCGTTTGACATCGTGATTCCGTCGATGCCCGGCTACGGATTCTCCGGCAAGCCCACGGGCACCGGGTGGGATGCGCAGCACATCGCGCGTGCGTGGATCGTCCTGATGAAGCGATTGGGATACACGAAGTTCGTCGCGCAGGGCGGCGACTGGGGCGCCATCGTCACGGAGTTGATGGGGGCGCAGGGAGATCCCGCACTGATCGGCATTCACACGAACATGCCGAACGCGGTCCCTGCCGAGATCGACGCGGCCGCGAGCGCCAACAAGCCCATGCCATCAGGTTTGTCGGACGAAGAACAGCACGCGTATGCACAACTGGCGTTCTTCTATACGCAGGTGTATTACGCCTTCTTCATGGGCACGCGGCCAGAGACGCTGGTCGCCCTCGCCGATTCTCCGGTCGGCCTCGCGACCTTCATGATCGATCATGACCGTCGCAGCCTCGAGCTCATCGCGCGCTCGTTCGACGGGCTTGCCGAAGGTCTGACACGCGACGACGTGCTCGACAACATCACGCTGTTCTGGCTCACCAACACCGGAGTGTCGTCGGCACGGCTCTACTGGGAGCACAAGCTCGGATTCTTCACCCCGAAGGGCGTGAAGATTCCGGTAGCCGTGAGTACCTTCCCCGACGATTTGTACTACCTGCCGCGGAGCTGGGCCGAACGTGCGTATCCGAAGTTGATCCACTACAACAAGCTGCCCAAGGGCGGCCACTTTGCTGCGTGGGAGCAGCCGCAGTTGCTGACCGAAGAAATGCGCGTCGGATTCAGATCGTTGCGCTCGTAGTGGCGACGGGAAGTGCCATGCCACGCCGCGCACCGAGGCGACTGCAAAATGCCACAGCGCGCGGCGTCTACCTCTGGCGCGACGTCTGACTGTGGATCTGTCTTCATCCCTGAACCGGAATACGGCCTTCATCGAATTCCTGCTACGCCCTCGTCGGTAGTGGCCACTCGGCCATGGCCTCGCATGTGGTTGCGAGGCACGCGCCCACGATCGATCCTCGTTTCATGAAGCGAACAAACAGCCGTGTTTGGCAAGGAGGCGATCCGTGATTCCAGGCACATCGATCATCGCCCAATGGTTCGAGCAATACGTCGATGCCTTTCATACTCTCGATCCGGCCACCGCGCTCAGCTATCTGCACGTGCCGTGTCTGTTTCTCGGCCCGCGTGGTTTCCGCGTGATGGTGAGCGAAGCGGAAAACGAAGCATTCCTCGCGAACGTCATGGGTGACCTGAAGGCGCGTGACTATAGCCATTCCGAGATCACGGATTTCCAGGTTGCCCAAACGAGCGATGCCGCGGCGCTTCTCAGCGTGAGGCGAGTTCGGTATCTCAGGACCGGAGAAGAGATGGAGCGCCTTGGCGAGACCTACACGTTACGCAGGGTAAACGACAGCTGGAAGATCGTTGTGGCGATGGTCGAGGGCGCAGCTCCTTCGGCGGAGCGACAACCGTGAGCCGTCGTGCATCGGGCGGCTTCGGTTCATCGACCCTCGCGGCTTTCCAGATCACGGCCGTTGGACGAGCACATGACTGACTCACCCACCACACGCGCGACGTCGAAAGACCTCCGCTTTGTGGCGCGATCCACGTGCGGCAGTCGGGGCAGGGTATGTGATTTGGACCCCCTCGACCTCGGCCCATGGCGTGAGCACGTGCGGCCTCACCCGTACGCCGCTGGTGATCTCGCTCACCGCGATCCCTCTGACGATAAGTGCATCCGCGACGAGCGATCGGTGGCAGCGCCATGGAACGGCCTCCGCGCACATCAGCACGACATTGGCGTTCCTCGCGAGATCAATACACCGATCCAGACTTCTTCTGAACGCTGCCGTCTGCATGTAGTCGGCATACCCGCGGAATCCCGCATTTCGCCACCCGCTGTTCGGCGAGTCTCGCCGCGGGTGTCGCAATCCGCCCAAGCCAGGCATATGCGTGTACCGCATTCCGACTTTACGCAGGGCACGGCAGAGCAGGTCGCGGTTGAATTGCGGGTTGTGACGCGATCGTGGAATGGTGCGGATGTCAATGACACGTTCGACGTCGTGGGCCGTGAGCAGACGGATGAATTCGTCGATGGACCGTGTTGAATGCCCAATGGTGAGAATCGACAGTGGTGACATCGCGCATACTCCCGAGCACGACACCTGATCGCGCGACACGACACGTGCCGTCCACGCGTCCGACATCGAAGTAAAGTCAGAGCGAGGTGTTCGTCATGAAATACGAGTTTCTCGTCGAAAGTTACGAGAGCGAGCGCATCAAAGTCCTCAGCGTCTGGAGCGAGTTCAGGGACGACGACCTGCCGGTGCGGCCGAGGTCGAACGACGCGCGTGGGCGCAGCGTGCACGAACACATGGTGCATCAATGCGTCAGCGAAGATGCCTGGTTTCGCACCATGCTCCACATCGATGTCGGTGCCTCGCCGCTACCGCAGCAGGAACGCCGCCTCGAGTTCATGAAGCGGTATGCAGACGACAGCGCGAGCAGGCTGGCTATTCTTCGCAAGACCGATGAGAGCTGGTGGGAGGCGCAGACGACGTTCTTTGATGTCAGACGCTCGAAAGCCTGGGTGATGACGCGCCGGTTGAATCACACGTCCCATCATCGCGGTCAGCAGATGGCGATGCTCCGAATGCTGGGACGCGAACTGCACAGCAACTACGGACCGACGGCCGACACGGGTGGCCTCATGCAGAACCACGCGCCGACGATCTATGCATATGCGAGCGTCGACGCGCTCCTGAGTGGCGAGATTCGGGGCGGAGCCAAGTCATCGCTGCCGGGCGCAGCCGGCACGATCGTCACGGAAAGACCGCAGCAGAACGCGTGAACGGCAGGCAACACACTCGCGCGCTCAACGGCTAGGCGTTTTCGTCGCCCTCGGCAGAGTCGGCCGGAGCGTCCAGCATGCCGGAGAGATCCACATGGCGTATTGCGGCGAGCGCTGCTTCCCACCGGCCGTCGGCGCAGAGTCCGCGGATCCCGGCATCCTCGTACGCGCCGAGCGCGGCATTCACGCAGGCTGCGCGCACCGCTTCGAGCACAATCGATGGCGTGTCGGTTTGCTGTGACATTGACAACCCCGGTGTCTATGGTGAGTGTAGTGCCTCACGTAATTTACCCTCGCGGCAGAAGAGCTTGGCCCCCTGGCGCGGCCAGTCGGATCGTCTGGATTACGACGGCGTCAGCAGAGTCGTCGAGAAGTGCGCCCTCAGCTGTATTTCCACCTTCTCCTCGATGGCGGGTCGAAGGCAGGATCCCTTCAAGTGAGTGGCGCTGATGCCAGCAGAGTCGATAAGGCATCAGTGACTGGCGAAATGGAATCAGCTCCCCGAGCAACAGCAGGAGGTCGACGTGTCCGACGCAGCAAATGACTACCGGCGTCCGCATCCACAGCCCATGGCCGCTCCGTATCTCGAGTTCGATATCGCGAGAGAACTCGAGCAGCTCCATCGCGAGGCTGGATGGCAGTCCGGCCACAACGCCAAGACGCTGGTGAAGTACGACGGTCTGCGGATTGTGCTCATCGCGATGAAGGCGCGTTCAAGAATTCCGGAGCACCACACCGAGGGGCAAGTCTCCATACAAACCGTCGTGGGCCACATCCAGATTCGTGCGCAGGGCCGAACGTTCGAGTTGCGGGCAGGAGGATTGCTGGCGTTGGACCAAGGCTTGCCTCACGACGTTGAGGCAGTCGAGGAGAGCGCCTTCCTCCTGACAATCGCGCGGCCCGGCGAGAAGGACACGTCAGTCACGTGAATGACAGCCGGAAAGGACGGAACAGCGACGTGCGTCCATGGGCGCCGCCCCGTGTGGGAGTGCCGGTTGAGCGGCGGGACCCATGGGAAGTGGCCATGCACGGTGCGCGCGCCGGACTCCTCGCGGGCGTCGCGCTGGGGGCGGTCGAGATCGCCGCCAGCACGATACTGAGCGACGACCCCTGGTTGCCATTCGGTTTCGCTGCGGCGATCGTCGTTGGCCCAGAGGGGCTGGCGCAGGGGTTTCCACTTGCCGCGGCGTTGGCAGTGGGAACCGTGTTGCACGTGCTGCTTTCGATCGTATTCGGAGTGGCTTTCCTCGCCGGGCTGGCGCTGACATTTCAGCTCAGCGCCAGACCGTCACTGATTGTTCTCTATGGGATGTTGTTCGGCGTGGCCGTGTGGGAGATCAATTTCCTGGCAGTGCTGCCCGTCGTAGCTCCGCAACTGACCGCCCGACTCGATCTCGCGACGCAGGTCTGGAATGGAATCGCGTCGTACTCCCTTGTGTACGGGCCAGCCCTCGCGCTGTACGTCATCCGGGTGCGACCCGGCATGCTCGACCGGTGGTGGCGTATAGACGGGGAGGTCACATGACGCCGCCGGAGTCGCTTGTTGAACTCGGCTTCCCGCTTGTCATTCGCCTGACGCACGCGTTCAACATCATCTTTCTGACGTTGCTCATCCGCAGTGGTATCGAAATCCTCGGTGGACATCCGATGCTGTATTTCAACGATCACTGCCGGCCTGGTAGCGAGTGGATCCGGTTCACAAGCAAGCGCATGTTTCGAAATCGACTCTGGACCGCAGAGGACGAGAAGCAGCCGTACACGCCGTGGGTGGCGTTGCCGGGCAGAGATAACCTGGGGCTGGGTCGCTTCTGGCACTTTGTGGCGGTCATCGGCTGGTTGCTCACCGGAGTGATCTACGTGCTGGCGCTGGCCACCAGTGAGCAGTGGCAGCGGCTTATTCCGACGTCGTGGACCGTGCTGCCCCAGGCGTGGGACGCCGCAATGACGTATCTGCGCGTGGACATCCCGCGACCAGGAAACCCGTACAACGCACTCCAGCAGCTGACGTACTTCGCGCTGATCTTCGTACTCAGTCCGCTGCAAATCTCAACCGGTCTCGCGATGTCGCCGGCACTCGCCGGCCGTTTCCCTTGGTTTCCACGTCTGTTTGGCGGACGGCAGGCTGCCCGCAGCCTGCACTTTCTCGGACTGGTGGCCTTCGTGGCGTTCACGGTACATCACATCGCGCTCGTCATCGCGCATGGTCTGCGTGACGGGCTGACTGCGATTGTGCTGGGTGTTGAATCGCCTACTTCTGCGCAGCAGGCCGTCGCCATTGCGATTGCGCTCGCGTTTCTTGCCTCAGTGATCGTGCTGCATGTCTGGGCCACCCGACAGTCGCTGCGGCGGCCGCGCGTCATGCAAGATGCCTTGCAGGGCATCGTGGATCCGGTGCAGGCGCGGCTG
>DATCXH010001022.1:0-9228 GCA_036565925.1 Vicinamibacterales bacterium | reverse complement strand
GGTCGCGATCGTCGCGCCGGAGCACTTGGCCCTGAAGAAGTGACAGGGGGAGACTTGCTTCTGCCGGGGCGGCGCGACTATTTACCAATGCTGGTTTTCTGATCGCCGCATTGACGTCTCTCCAACCTTCGAGGGATGCCGCCGGACCGCCATATCTTCTTCTGGGCGAAGGCGCGCAGGGAAAACCCCGCCTCGGCGCCCTTTCATCCCATCGCCTGCCACTCGCTGGACGTAGCCGCAGTTGTCGCCGCACTGCTCGACGCCCGTCCGCAGATCTCAGAGCGGTTGGTAGAGCTTCTTGGCATCGAGCGGGATGCGTGCTGCCGCTTGCTGGTCGCCCTCGCTTCACTACATGACCTCGGGAAGTTTGCGCCAGCATTTCAGTGCAAGGCTCCCGAGCACTGGCCCACCGAAATACTCGGGCCACTGGATTCCAAGCGTATAGCTCCGTCACATCACACCGACGACGGCTATCGTCTCTGGGAGTGCGATCTCGGTCCCGCCCTTGCCGACCGACTGTGGCCGAACGGTAAGGCGGCCCTCGACATCCTCGCCATCGCCGTTTTCGGGCATCACGGACGTCCGATCTCTCCCGCGAGCCAAGCGGAACGTCGCGCGACATGGTCGTTCGGCTCTGGCCATTCGTTGGCGCTCGAGTGTGCGGCGGATCTCATTTCTCTATTGCAGCCCACTCCCGTCGAGCATCCAGCGCCCCGACTCAATCGCGTACGTGCAGCTAGCTGGATCGTAGCGGGGCTGCTCACTGTGGCCGATTGGATCGGTTCGCGCGAGAAGTGGTTCCCGTACGAGTGTGCCGACCCGGAACTCGACCTCGGTGTCTACTGGGAGCGCGTTCAGAGGTACGCTGGCGATGCGATCGCCGTGGAGGGTCTGACTGCTCCGCGTGCGGCTCCCCTGGCGAGTTTCGCGGAGTTGACAGAATCCTCCTTCCGGCCAACGCCGGCGCAGGCGTGGGCGTCTGAAACCGCGCTGCCCGACGGCCAACTCCTCTGCATTCTCGAGGATGTTACCGGCTCAGGGAAGACGGAAGCCGCTCAGATGCTCGTGCATCGGCTCATGGCCAGCGGTCGAGCGACCGGCGCCTATTGGGCAATGCCTACACAGGCGACGGCAAATGCGATGTATAAGCGGCAGGCAAAGGCCATCGAACGCTTGTTCGCGCCGGACGAGTCCAGTGCAAGACCATCGCTTGTTCTCGCCCACGGACAATCATCGCTCCATGAGAGGTTCCGCTCCACGGTGATCGAACCCTCGAGGGTGGACGTTGCAGAAGAGCGTGTGGACGATGAAGTGGACGAACCATCGAGCGTTCTGTGTGCCGAGTTCTTCGCGAATGACAGGAGAGCGGCGTTGCTCGCTGACATAGGCGCCGGGACCATCGACCAGGCGCTCCTCGGTGTACTGCCCACCCGCTTCAACGCGATGCGGCTCTTCGGTCTGATCGGCAAGGTGCTGATCGTCGACGAGGCACACGCATACGACGCATACATGTCCGGCGAATTGGAGACGCTGCTCACCTTTCACGCCGCGCTGGGAGGATCGGCAATCGTGCTGTCGGCCACGTTGCCCAAAGCGAAACGACAAGCCCTCGTACGTGCCTGGGCCAGAGGCATGGGTGATGGCAGGGTGACGACCGGCACTGGTCCCGTTCTCAGGGAAGAGGCATATCCGCTCGCAACAATCGTGGGTGGACCGGACGCGTCGGCAGTTGAAACACGCTTGGAATTGGCCTCATGGTCGCGGCGGGCCGTGACCATTCGATTCCTGCACAGCGAGTCGGATGCCCTTGATCGCGTGGTTGCGGGGGCGAGCGCCGGCGCGGCAGTCGTCTGGATTCGCAACACTGTTCGCGACTGTCTCTCGGCTGCCACCGCGCTTCACGAGCATGGCATCGACCCGATGGTGTTCCACGCTCGATTTGCGCAGTGCGATCGACAGCGCCGCGAACGCGAGGTACTGAAGAGTTTCGATAACAAGAGCGCCGGTGCGGTGCGCCGACGAGTCCTGGTGGCCACGCAGGTCGTCGAACAATCGCTCGACCTCGATTTCGATGTCATGATCAGTGACGTCGCGCCAATCGATTTGCTGATCCAGCGAGCCGGCCGCCTCTGGCGACACCAGATACACGACAGCGAGCGGCCGTCTGGCCTCGCTCCGGAGTTATTCGTCGTCTCGCCACCGGTCGAGCGCGAACCCGAAGCGGACTGGATCAAAGCGTTCCTCCCGGGAACGAATGCGGTCTACGACAACACCGGAGTGTTATGGCGGAGCGCGCGCATCCTGGCTGAGCGCGGAGCGATCGTCACGGACGGCGGTCTGCGTGAGCTCATCGAGGCGGTGTACGACTCGGACGAGGTTCCGGAGGCACTGCGCGCGGCAACCGACGCCGCGATGGGGCGTGACCAGGCGGCGACGTCGATGTCGCGGTTTCAGACGCTGATGGTCCGCGACGGCTACCACGGCGGTGCGAGGCCGTGGGAGGATGATCTGCGCGCGGTGACGCGACTCGGTCGTCCGCAGACGACGCTCCGGCTTGCGATGATCTGTGCGGACGGCCGTCTCGTCCCGTGGGCCGGTGAGGCGAACGACACGCCCTGGAAAGCGTGGGCGTTGTCGGAGGTGCGAGTATCCGCAGCGCGCGTCCCGCCGGATGTCAGACTCTTCCCCGAATTTCAGGCTTGGGTGGAAGCGGCGCGATCGGACTGGCGTCGATTCGACGAGAACATCCCGATCTTGCCGCTGGCGAATGTGGGCGGCGACGAATGGGTCGGCTCATTGATTCGAGGCGGCCGGGGCGCGCCGATTCGCCTGAGATACACGACTCAGCAAGGACTCGACTTCGCATGAGAGCGTGAAATGGAGAATCAAAGGAACAACAGTAGGCCATACGACCTTCGGGTCGAGCACTGGATTCCCTGGGCCTGTCGCGATCGGGTTGAATGGGGGCCGCCCTCGCTGCTCGGAAGAACTCAAGAGGGAGCCGGCGACACGACTACCGGGATCTCCGCACCTCGGCCCGACTTCACTGGGGCGATCCAGGAGTTCCTCATCGGCCTTCTCGCCGTCGCGATGCTGCCGGAGGACGACGATGAGTGGCGCGAGCGATGGGAGCATCCACCGACAGTTGAAGAGTTGCAGGACAGATTCAACGCCCTCCCTGAGGCCTTCGATCTCGATGGGGATGGTCCGCGGTTTTTCCAGGATCTGTCATCGACCGACTTCGCGGACGTCGAGCCCACGCCGATCGATCAGCTCCTGATCGAATCGCCGGGCGAGCAAACCATGAAGCTGAACAAGGATCTGTTCATCAAGCGCCGACGCGTCGAGCGGATGGGGCGCCCGGCCGCCGCGATGGCGCTGCTGACGATGCAGACCTACGCCCCCGCGGGTGGTCAGGGACATCGCACCTCGCTGCGCGGCGGCGGACCGCTCACAACCCTTGCCGACCCGCGAGTCGACCGCGAGGGCGTGCCCGACCCGAAACAACCGCTGTGGCGAAAGCTCTGGGCCAATGTGCCAACCCGCGAATCGCTATCGCGATTCCCGAGCTTCGAGGAGCGCGAGACGATGGAGTACGTCTTTCCCTGGCTTGCACGAACGCGGCTGTCGAATCCGCCCAGCGGGCGCTCCGTGACGCCCGAAGACGCGAATCCGCTGCAGGCGTACTTTGGTCTTCCGCGACGGATTCGCCTGGAGTTCGCTGGCGCGGGGCAATGTGATCTCACTGGGCGCGACGACGATGCCGTAGTCACCGGTTTTCGAATGCGAAACTACGGCGTGCAGTACTCGGCCTGGGAGCACCCGCTCTCGCCGCATTACAAGAATGCAAAAGGCGAATGGTTGCCGATTCACGGTCAACCAGATGGCGTCGCTTGGCGCGACTGGCTCGGCTTCACGCTGCGATCGCCGGAGGCCGCCAAGATTCCAGCCATTGCAGTGGCGACGGCAATGGACAAGACCAGGCGTAACTTCGACGTTCCGATCATTCGAGTCCACGCATTCGGGTTCGACATGGACAACATGAAGGCGCGCGGCTGGACTGAAGCGGTGCTTCCCGCATTTCCGGGATTGGCGCCGGATCAGCAGCAGCTCGTCATGAACACCGCCGCGCGGCTCATTCAGGCCGCCGACATTGCCTCCGGCGCGCTGCGCTCTGCAGTCGAGCGTGCGCTATTCGAGAAGCCCGACGACGCGCCGGGCGATTTGTCGAAAGTAAAGAGTGAGCTCTGGTCCGCGACTGAAGCAGAGTTCTATCGCGTCGTCAAGCTGGTCGCGATCGGCACCGCGACATCCGATCTCGCTGATGACGAGGCTCGTGGATTCGCCGCTGTTCTCGAGCGAGTGAGCCTCGGCATTTTCGACCGTTGGTGTCCCGTCGAAGCCGCATCCGTCACCGCGCTTCGTCGCACGGTCGGCGCCCGCTTCTCGTTGGTGATGACTCTGCGCGGGAAATCCAAAGTTGGCGGCAAGCTGTTTGGCGCACTCGGGATCACGCGAGAGGAAACGAAGGCACCTCCGAAGAAGAAAGCAAAGGCACGTTCCGCAAGGAGAAAGTGACATGACGTCGACAACGCTCGAGACGAAACCTCCCAAGCGAACACGAGACCCCGGCGCGGAAGCCCGCTTGTGGTGGGAGCGGTACTGTCATCCGCAGCGCGGTGATCCAGCCGTACGCGCTGAATTGCGCCGATGTCGCTCGCCCCAGGACGCTCTGCTCGTGCGCGAAGCCATCGTTCTCGCGCGCCGCCTTTCCGTCGGAAGGAACATCACCGAGAAGAACGCATGGCGCCTCGAGCAATCGCTCAATCTCGCCCGGGTGCTCGCGCACGTAAGCGCCGATTCGCCGCATGGCCTGATGGAAGACGCCGGCTGGAAATCGTTCCCCGGCGACCGAACGGACGACTCGACCGCACAACCGCTGTTATCGGAGTTGCGTTTTCGAAGGCTCATTCAAGCGGAACGCGGCGAGGAGCTCGTCGCCGCGCTTGTGCGCCTCGTTCAGATGCTCGGTGGTACGGCCAACGTCGGCGAGTTGGCAAATGCATTCGTCTTCTGGGGCGATCGCATCAAGAAGGGCTGGACCTTTTCCTACTACGCCGCCGGCATCGCCACGCCACGCGACGTCTCCGCTGAACCGTCGAACACCAATGAGGATGACGACGAATGACCACCTTCCTGCAGCTGCATCTGCTCACGGCGTATCCGACGTCCAACCTGAATCGTGACGACACCGGCCGCCCCAAAACCGTCGACTTTGGAGGCGCACAGCGCATTCGCGTATCCTCACAGAGCCTGAAGCGTGCCTGGCGCACCTCTGCGGTGTTCACCGACCGGTTGGGGGACCGCGTTGGCAAGCGAACCCAGCGGCTGGGCGCGGAGATTCGACAGTATCTGATCGAGAAGGGCATGGCGGCCGACAAGGCGTTGGATGTCGCGCGAGATGTCGCGAAGGTGTTTGGCAAACCCGAGGACAAAGAGGGTCGGGACCAGGCATTCATCAAGCAGCTCGCCTTCATCTCGCCCGATGAACGCCAGCGTGCCTTTGCGCTGGCGGATCAGGCCCTGGCCGGGAAAAAGATCGAAGTAGACTCTTCGACCGTGCTGATGAGAACAGATAGCGCAGCGGACATCGCGATGTTCGGGCGCATGCTGGCCGCCGATGCATCGTTCAATCGCGAGGCGGCGGTTCAGGTCGCACATGCATTCACGACCCACCGGGCCGTGGTCGAAGACGACTACTACGTCGCCGTCGACGATCTCAAGGGCTCGGGAGATCGCGAGGATGCTGGAACGTCTTTCATCGGCGTTCAGGAGTTCGGCAGCGGGTTGTTCTACACCTATGCGTGCGTCGATTGCGATCTCCTGTCGCGCAATCTCGGCGGCAACACGGCGCTCGCAAGGGACGCCGTCGCCGCGTTGATCGAAAGTGCAGCCACGGTGTCGCCGCGGGGAAAGCAGGCGAGCTTTGCCTCGCGCGCTCGAGCTTCGTTCGTGCTGACCGAACGTGGGTCGCAACAGCCGCGGACGCTGGCTGCGGCATTTCTCAAACCCGTGAAGCCGAACGAGAACGGCGGTGATCTACTCTCGAGCTCCATCAAACGCCTGGACGGGTTTCGCACGGATCTCGACAACGCGTATGGCGCCTGCTCGGATGCGTGTGAGCGAATGAGTGTGAGCGAGCGGGCCGGATCGCTGCCCAGGGTGATCGAGTTCGCGATGGAGAGCGTGACGTGATCGAATTTCTGGTCTTCACTCTCTGCGCGCCGCTTGCGAGCTGGGGGGAGATCGCCGTCGGCGAAATGCGCGATTCATGGGACCGCCCCAGTCGATCGGTGGTGCTGGGGTTTCTCGCCGGAGCGCTCGGACTGACTCGCGACGATCAGAATGCTCACGACGACCTGAGTCGTGGCCTCGGCGTCGCTGTTCGTCTGGACGTCGCGGGAGTCCCGCTTGTCGACTATCACACGGCGCAAACCGTAGCCGCTCAAACCATCCGCCGGCGAGGGTTAGTTACCCGTGCTGAGCAGATGGCGGTCCGAGAACGAGAGACGATCCTGTCCCGGCGATCCTATCGTCAGGGTGCGGTGTCGACGGTGGCGGTTTGGAGGCGAGGCGAGTGCACCTACTCGCTCGATGAGATCGCAGCAGCCATTCGTCATCCTCGCTTCGTTCCCTTTGCTGGTCGTAAGGCAAATGCACTCGGACTCCCAGTCGTTCCTGTATTGCTGAATGTGGAGTCTCTGGCCGAGGCCTTCCTGCAGCGTGAGCGCGACACGCGCGATTTACCTGTCGAACTGTTCCGCCCGCGGGATGGTTGGGGAAGAGAGGTCGCGCACGACCCGTGTGAATCATTTGGCTCTGGCCTGAAAGCGCCGTTCCGTCGCGAAACCAGGCGAGATGACGCTCCTCATCGATCCCGATGGCAGTTTGCCGAGCGCATCGTCGACCTTGGCACCTTGCCCAGTGATGGTGGGCCATCGGGAACTCCGTCACCGGAGGGCGCAGAATGACTGACACGATGTATCTGTCCCGGGCGACGCTGCGCGAAGATGCTCCGATTGCTGCACTTCACAATGTTCTCGTGCCCAAAGATGAATCGCAGCGCCTGAGCGCGAGCCATCGATTGGTGTGGACACTGTTCGGCGACACGCCCGATCGCGATCGCGATTTCCTCTGGCGGGAGGCATCGCCTGGAACGTTCTATCTGCTGTCCTGTCGCACTCCCGTCGACCAACATCGGATCTTCAAGTTGGACGAGCCCAAACTCTTCGCCCCGAGTTTTGCCATGGGGGATCGGGTCACGTTCGCTCTTCGAGCAAACGCGACTGTCGCGAAAAAGACGGGCGGTGCAACACGCGGCGCGCCTTGCGATGTCGTGATGAATGCTCTCCATGCCATCCCGAAGGAGCGGCGCGCAATCGAACGCGCGCGCGTCGCCGAGGAAGCGGGACGAGCCTGGCTTTCGCGCCAGGGAGCAGGTGCAGGATTTCGCCTCGTCGATGTTCCCGCTGTGCAGGGCGGCGAGACGTCGGAGTGTGCGCCCGTCGTCAGCGCGTACCGGACGCTCCGTCTCGATCGGGATCGGCGCGGCGGAGGTTTCGACGGTCGGCTCGGCATACTGGACTTCGAGGGGATGTTAGAGATTACTGATCCGTCCGTGTTCATGCCGGCGATGGCGCGCGGCTTTGGACGGGCGAAGGCCTTCGGGTGTGGATTGATGCTGATTCGTCCGGCGCAGTAAGGTGACCGATGCGCCGTTCATTCCGCTGCGGCCGATTCCGATCAAGGATCGGTCCGCGATCGTGTTCCTCGAGTACGGCCAGATCGACGTCATTGATAGTGCGTTCGTACTCGTGGACAAGAACGGCGCGCGCGTGCAGATCCCGATCGGTGGCCTCGCGTGCTTGATGTTGGAACCGGGAACGCGCATCACGCACGCAGCCGTCGCGCTCGCGGCGCGCGTGGGCTGTCTGTTGGTCTGGATCGGCGAAGGCGGGGTGCGGCTCTATGCGGCGGGGCAGCCTGGGGGAGCGCGCGCCGATCGGCTACTGTTTCAGGCCAAGGCCGCGCTCGACGAGGTTGGTCGACTCAACGTCGTACGGGCGATGTACCGGATGCGCTTCGGAGAGGAGCCACCTGGGCGCCGATCGGTCGATCAGTTGCGCGGCATCGAGGGCGCTCGCGTTCGGCGCATGTATCAGGAGATGGCGCGCGTGTTCAGCGTGTCGTGGGACTCGAGGCGATACGATCCCGATGCATGGACCGACGCGGACACCGCGAACCGTTGCTTGTCATCGGCGACAGCGTGCCTCTACGGACTGTGTGAGGCGGCGATCCTGTCAGCCGGTTACGCACCGGCGATCGGCTTTCTCCATCGAGGGAAACCACAGAGCTTCGTGTATGACATCGCGGACATCTTCAAGTTCGAGACCGTTGTTCCCGCGGCTTTCTCTGTAGCCGGCAAACTGGAGCGAGGACTCGAGCACGGGAGTGCTGAGCGGCTCGTTCGAATCGCCTGCCGAGATGCGTTCCGGCGAACCAATCTTCTCGAGCGCATCATTCCGACGATCGCGCAACTGTTGGCCGAGAGTGGGCTCGAGCCGCCAGTTGACGCGCCAGAGGGTCAGGAGCCAGCACTTCCAACCCCCAACTCCGGCGATGCTGGTCATCGTGGTTGAGAATGCGCCGCCCAGGTTGCGCGGCAGATTATCGCTCTGGCTCGCCGAATTGCGGGCGGGCGTGTACGTCGGCGTTTACTCCGCACGAACGCGTGAGCGTATATGGGCAGAGGTGCTCGCGCTGTTGGGAGACGGCTCCGCGGTTCTCGCTTGGTCCGCGCCAACCGATTCCGGGTTCCGGTTCGAGACAGCCGGGACGAACCGTCGACAGGAGATCGATTTCGACGGCCTAACTCTGGTGCATTTTCTGCCCCCGGAGGGCGAAGCCGGTAGCGGATAAGTCGAGCTGCCGCAGGACGGGTTAGTCAGCGTCGAGAATCTGCCGCGCGTGATTCCGCATACCGGAAAACGCGCGGTAGTTTTTTCTGGACGTCACAAGTGCTTGGTGGATTGTAATTTGGCTACAAGAGCGTTCCCCGCACGCGCGGGAATGATCCTGCTTCACTTCTCCGGTGAGACACCAGTGGCGAGCGTTCCCCGCACGCGCGGGGATGATCCGAACCTGCTCACCGCCGCAGATCTGGCCTCG
>DATCXH010000011.1:0-13390 GCA_036565925.1 Vicinamibacterales bacterium | reverse complement strand
GGCACGGTCGGCGACCTCGCCTCAATCAGACCGAACTCGACGAGCGCCTCCACATCGGTCTGCGTGATGGCTTCAGTCCCGATTCGCGCCAGGACGCGGTCGAGGAGCTGCTGCGCATCCAGGACGCTGGAATTCAACATGCAAAACGCTAAATGCAAACAGAGCACGCCGCAGGTCCTGGCCACTACCTTTTGAATTTTGACCTTTGCATTTTGCATTCGCGCGAAGCTCAGAAAGGCTGGCCAAGCAGGAAGTGCAGCACCCAGCGCCGTTCGCGTGAGCCTGGTACGAATTCCTGCGGATTCAAATTGAAGCCCAGGTCGATACGCGCAAGGCCGATGCGCTGCGATTTGTAGGCCAGGCCGAAACCGGCGGCGGGACGCAGATCGATAAAGCTGACGTCGCTGGCCAGCGGGAAGACGTTGCCGGCATCGACGAATCCGATCCCGTGGAACGCTCCGAACAAGTGCGCGCGCAGCTCGCTGTTCAAGACCACCATGCTGTTGCCACCGGTCGGGAATCCGGTGACCGGTGAAATCGTCTGTTCGTTGCCGAGGCGATCGAGCGCGAAGCCGCGCACCGTCGTATCGCCACCGGCGAAGAAGCGCTCGCTCGCCGGCAAACCGTTGATCGTTCCGCCAGTGACCGGCAGACCATCGACCTGCGATGGCGGAATGTCCCGGTCGAATCCGTGCGCCAGCCCGACGCGCGCGCCGAGCGCGAGGACAACCCGCCGTTGGAGTGGCAACTGGTGATAGTAAAAACCCTGAAGGTACGTCTTGATGAAGCCGACCTCCGACCCAATCGCACGCGCCGCCACATCCGCCGTCGCAATCACTTGCGTGCCGCGCGTCGGATCGAGCGCCTCGCTGGGATCGCGACTGTCCCTGAGCATCGTGCCGGAGAACTTCGATATCCGCACCTGCGGGAACAGACGGTCGATGAGCCACGGCTCTTCGTCCGCCGAGGCCCTGATATCGAACAGATGCGTACGCTGGAACGAATACGCGCCGCTGACGGTGTAGAGATCGGACAGACGGTTGCCGATCTGAGCCTGCACCACCCTGCGAGCGAAGTTGAAACTTGGACGGAACGCCTGTTCGACGATGCCGGTCACGAGAATATCGGCTGACGTGCGGAACAACCGCGGCTCCCGGTACGAGGCCAGGGCGCGGTACTCGTGAAAGCCATAGTCGCTTTGAATGACTTCCGGCGGGTTCAACTGCACCGTATCCGGTTGCGTGTCCCGCGTGCGCAGGCTCACCCGCGTGAACAGCGTAATCGTCCGGTTCTTGCCCCACAAATTGCGGCGTGTCACCTGAATCGACCCGCGCGGAGTCACTTCGAACCGATCCTCGGCCAGACCGCCCTCGCCGGTGGGTCTCGCGAAATATCCGCCCTCTAGGCCGGCCGAAAAATCGACGGTCGTCGAACGGGACTCCACAACCTGCACGAGGACATCGCGGCGCGTCTCGCCCGAATGTGCCAGCGCGTCGATTTGGACGCGCTGGAACAACTCGAGGCGCCGGAGATTGAGCCGGCTCTGCACCACGGCCGCCTCCCCGAACGGCTCACCGGGCCTCAGCGTGATTTCGCGCTCGATGGTCTCGGTGCTGATCCGCTGATTGCCGGAAATGATGATGTGATCGACGATGATCTGCGGCCCCTCGACGATCGCGAACTGGACGTCGGCGCGCGTATCGTTCTCGGCGAACATCGGCTGCGGCGTGACGACGACGCTCTCGAACCCCTGATCGTGATACGCCTGCACGATGGCATCGCGATCGGATGCGACTTCCGCAATCGAGTACACGCGTCCGGGAGCCGTGGCAATGCGCTTGCGGAGGTCGGTGTCGCTCAACGCCATGTTGCCCCGGAACGTGACCGACCGAACCTCGGTACGCGGCCCTTCGACGATCGCGATCACGACATTGACGAGGCGATCCGAATTGGACGGGTCCTCGGGCGCAATGACGTTCTCAGTCGCCTTTATTTGCGGACGCGTGAAACCTGACGATCGATAGAAGTTCTCGATCTGACCCACGCCAATCGCCAGCGTTGCCCGCACGAACGGGTCCCCCTCCTTGAGCCGGACCAGCGGAAGCAGTTGATGCGAGAGCAACACGAAGTTGCCGGTCACCATGACGCTGCGTACGAGATAGCGCGGCCCACGCATGATCCGGAAGGTGATCACCAGCTCGCCGGTGCGTTCCTCGCGCGTGTACATCGCCGTCGCGTCGCGGTATCCCTGTGAGTGCAGGTAGGTTTCGATCATGCTCTGTGAGTCTTCGAGCAGATCCTCGTCGGCCGACGCCTCTTTCCGCACCGGCACCAGCCGGTCGATTTCCCCGGAGGGCAACGGGTCGCCCTCGAAGACGAGCCGCACCATCGGACCGAGCTCGAGATTCAGAAACAGAAAGACCGAGCCATCCTCGGAGATGCTCGCGTTCTGGTTGGCGCGGGCTTCATAGAAGCCCCGCTCTCGCATGCGTGTCTCCCACGCCTGCATCTTGCGGCCGATCTCGTTCTCGTCGTAGACATCGCCGACCCGAATATCAGGTACCTCGGCGAGTGTGCTGCGCTCTTTCGCATCGACTTGCGTCACCCTGACGTCGAGAATCCGCGCGCGCGGACCCGGGTTGACGTCGATCACCAGCGTCGAACGATCCGGGTCGTGGGTCGACTCCAGGCGTGGTGTGAGCTTGGCCGAGGGGAACCCGCGCCGGCGGTACTCGAGCCGCAGCATCTCGGTGACCTCGTTGAGACGGGTCGTGCTCGGCGAGTTCCCGAAGCGCTCGGTGATACGCCGGCGAAGATCATCGGTCGACAGCTCGGTACGACCGACAAATTCGATGCGATCGATCGGATGACGCGGCATCAGCACGTACGTCACGCGGACGCCATTCCCCACCGGCTCGCTCTCGACGCGCACGTCCTCATAGCGGCCCAGCGCCATCAGGTGGGAGATCGTTTCGCGCACCGACCGTATCGCGAGACGATCGCCAACACGCGTCTCGATCAGCCGCAGCACGGCGGGGTCATTGACGACTCGACCCTCCTCATCGAGCTGGATCTCGACGATCGGCTGGCCGACTTGCGCCTCACCTGAGGACGCGTGGAACAGCACCGCGCACGTGGCCAGCGCCAGGATCAGGACACAGCGCAGCATCGAGTGGTCCACTAAAACGTCTTCCTGATGCGCCAGTCGAGGGCGTAGACGCCGTCTTCGTTGCGCCACAGGATCCACGAGATCCGATCGGTCTGGTCGAACTCGAGCAGCACGACCTGGTCACGGGTGGATGACGACAGGCTGCGCGAGTAGGTGAGATAGAGGCGATCCGAGAGCCGCTTGAGAACGGTCAGGCGCATTCCTGGTTCGATGTTGCGCGCCGACTGCAGGTTTGGATCCTGGAGTGACGGCGTGATCTGGAACGTGTCGACACCAAACGTCTCCTCGACAACGCGGCTCACCTCTGTCGAGAGCACGCCGGTCAACGCGCGCGCGGCCCGTTCCTGAAACAAGCGCGCCTGGGGCGTGGTCTGGTCGTACTGCCGCAGCTCTGCGTTCTGCCCAGGCGCCACGTCGCCGAAGATGAGCGCGAGGATCTCGATCTCACCGAGCGGTGGATCCGAGTCAAAGCTGACGTTCGGCTGGGCGAGCGGACCGGTGACGCGCAACGTCACCCGATACGTTTCCTGCGGCACACGAATTTGCGTCTCCGCCTCGATGTCGAGGAACGGCTCGATACGAGCCGGATTGCTGAAATCGACAGTACCGCGCGTGATCAGAAAGCGCTTGCCTTCGTAGAGCGCCTCACCGCGGACGATCTCGGCGCTGCCGAGCAGCACGGGGCGTTCGATGGTACCGCGCAGCAGAAGGTCGGCGTTGGCGACCAGACGCAAGGTTCGATTCTGCACCTGCAGCGTGGACGGTGCATTGATGCGGATATCCAGACGCACCGGCAAATTGTCGGGTGTGGCAGACGCCGGTGCGAGCGCAGGTTCACCGCCGAAATCGAACAGGCTTCCGGTTGGATTGAACGCCTGTGTGTAGACCGCGTCCTTCACGGCGACCAGACCTGAGATCACCGCACTTTGACGCGTGCCCTGCAGTGACAGGTCGGCATCGACGAGCGAGCGCATGCCTTCCGGGAATCGCAGCCGCATGTCACGACCGTTCATGGTCACGTCGAAGCGACCGGGCAGGTAACCATCCTTGTCGACGCGGCCGCCGAACTTGACGTCACCACCGCCCAGTCGAGCGGTCAGGCCATCGAGCGTCACACCTTGCGAGTCGAAGCGGATCGGCCCATCGATATTCTCCAGCGCGTGCGGCAACGGGAAGTAGCGGATACGTCCGTCCTTCAGCGTCAACGTGCCTCCGGCGATCGGATTGTCGAGCGGTCCCTCGAGCGTCCCTGCCAGCGAGGCGTTGCCGGAGCTCCGCAGATCCGAGATGAACCCTTGAAGCACCGCGAGGTTTGCGTCGCCGTTGGCGCGCATGTTGATCGTTCGATCACGCAGGTTGGCGACGCCGGCGATATCGATCTGCGTATCCTGACCGACGATGCGCATGTCGGCGACGCGTACGGAATTGCGATCGAGTGCCAGGTGTACGGGACGGGCGTTGCGCAACCCGTAGTCGAACAGACGCATGTCGAGGCTATCAATCGTGGCGTCCACGAGCAAATCGTTGATATCACCAAGATTGCCGACGACACGCACCGAACCGCCGACCACGGCGGTCGTGTACGGCGACAGCTGGGGTAGAAAGAGGCGGACGTAGGGATCGAGTGAGGTGTCGAGCACCTGGAACGTGATGTCGGCATCCTGCTCCGGCATCGAGATCTGGCCGGTAACGGTCACCGAGAGTCGAGGTGATGCCGCGTCGGCCTGCACCGTCATCGTCCCGTTGTTGACGTTGATAACCCCGACGATCTTGCCGATGCCTTCGTCGGCGACGAACACATCGTTCAACTCACCCTTGACCTCGTAGCGCGGCGCGTCGAACGAGCCGCTGCCTGCAGCGGTGAAGTTCAACAATGCCGAAATCGGCTGGCCGATCGCCTTGCTGAGCGTGATCGATTCGGCAGCAATGCCGCGCGCATCGAAATTGAACGAGTAGGTGCCGTCCCATCCGAGGTAGGCATTGCCGGTCCCGCGGCCGCCGCCCTTGAGGATCTGGATGTTCTGGAGCCGTGCGCCTTTGCCCTCGAGTTGCAGTGCACTCGTTGCCGACTCCACCGGCTCGCCGTAGAAGACCGCCTCGGCGATCTCCAGACGGCCTGATCCCTCAGGCTCGAGGTACTTGCCTCTGACATCGAAGCTGCCCGTCAACAGTCCCTCGATGTCGTACTCTTCGATTCCGAAGGCACGGCGCAGATCGGCAACTGGACGAGCCTTGATGTCGATGTGGGCATTGATCTCTTCGCCGAGATCCTTGCGCGGGAACCCCAGCGAATACCGCCCGGTCGTCGTGACCACGGAAGGTCCCTGAGTGATCGTCGCGTCGGTGACATCGACGTAACTGTCGTGAATCAGCGCGTGGCCGCGTACGGCTCCCCAGACCACGTCCCAGGCTCGCATCTGCTCGCCGGCGAAGTCGCCCTCGATGCGCGGACTCCTGAACGCCCCGGTCATCGCGCCATCGAAGGTTCCGTAACCGCCAATCGGTATGGCCTTCGTCTGCGACCCGAACGCGGTCAGCACACCGGCAAAGACACGGTCGCTCTCCTGCCAGTCTGCGCTCGAGACGTGAAACGGCAAATCCGATTCCTCGCCGTATTTCGTTCGGCCCTGCACTTCGACGTACGTCGACTCGGTCGCGATGTGACTCGGCTGAACCTCGATCCAGTCAGGCCCATACGCGTAGACGAACTCGCCGCCGATCGGAACGGGATCGATCGGCGTCAGTGGACTGAAGGGACCGGCATCAAGACCGCGGGCCTCACGCGCGGCAATCCGATCGAGGGGCATCTCCCGCGACATCAGCACGGACCCCTCGGGCGGTATGAACTGCGCGGTTCCCTTGCCCGTGTGATCGCGATAGCGCCTGATCGGCCACTCGAGCAGATGCGAGCCGGAGATGCGCCCGGCAAGTGTGATCCCCTCGAGCTGAAAGAGATCGCTGAGTGTGAGTAACTCGATCCCGTCATAGTTGACGGCGAAGCTCGCCTTCGGCGTCACGCCTCTTTCGTTGAGCGGCGCCATGCGATAGCTGAAACGCGCGCTGCCGCCATAAGCGTTGGCTCGCGAGTCGGTCACCGCCAGCACCTCGGGCGTCCAGCGAACGTCACCACGCACGTCGGTGAATCGGTAGCGGTTGACGCCGAGGACGTCGGTCTGGAACTGCCCTTTCAGCTCGCGACCGGTTCGCTGCTGGCCGTTCGGCAGTATCTCCTTGAAGAGATGGAACGTGCCGGCGAATTTGCCCTTGCCGGCGAGCGAAAAATCATCGTCAGCGAAGAACAGCTGCTTGGCCTTCGGGAAGTCGATGTCTGACTTCATCGCGAGCATCAGCTCCGGCCAGTAGTTGAAGTTCACGTCGCCGATCATTTCGGACCGCGTGCCTTCGGTCACGAGTGACATCCGGTCAAATACGAGACGGCCGCCGTCGAGCTGAAAGCTCGAATCCATGTCGGCGCGAAACGGCACGTAGTTCTGCAGCGCAACGAAGCCGTCAGTGAACTTTGCAGTCCCGCGATAGTTCGCCTCGCCGGGCTTTTCGACCACGACATCGATGTTCCGGGCGACTACGCCCCAGTTGGAACCGAAGTCCTGGAACGTGAACTCACCGCGATGCGCGCGCACGTACGCCAGCGTCGTCGTCCAGCGGCTCTGTCCGCGCGGGCCGCCTCGCCTGAAATTGGGGAAGTTATGGCGCCCGTCAGCAAGTGTCTCGACGTGCATGCGCCAGTCCGTCATCTCGATCTGCTCGAGCACGAATCGCCGATTGAAGAGCGTTCGCCACGAATTGACGACGATGATTTTCTTGGCAACGAGGAATGGCGCCGTCGTCGGCGGCAGGCTGTCGATGCGCAGGTCCTCGAAGACGTAGCTGCCATCCCAGAGCCGCACCGACATCTTGCCGATGGTCAACGGCCGGCCGAGATATCGCGAGCCTTCGCGCTCGGCAAGCCCCTTGAGCGCCGGTCCCACATCCGCCGCGATCGACGTTACCGCCGCGACGGCGAGGATCACCGCGCACACAATCACAATGCGGCGCATGATGACGCGCGCCTTCTGTGTCGCCGGATGGCGGAACGGGGCGGTGAGCGATTTGAAAGTCAAAATGCACAATTCAAAATGCAGAATGGGACTGCATCTTGGATTACTCCATCACGATCAGTACTGCGCCACCTTCGACCGACATCCCCTCGACAACCTTCACTGCGCTGACCTGACCGGCGCGGGGCGCGCGGAGTTCGTTCTCCATTTTCATCGCCTCGACGACCACCAGCCCTTGCTGCGCGGCGACGACCTCACCTTCACGCACCAACACCTTGACGATCCGTCCGGGCATCGGCGATACGATCGACCGAGGACCGGTCTCGGTGGACACAGTGCCGCGTCTGCGCACCAGGCGCTCGCGCGGATCCATGATCGACACCGGCACCGCCTGGCCGTTCACATACACGATCCGCTCGCCATTCGAGCGCCGCTCGACGGCGACCTCGTAACTCCGCGCCGGGCGCCCCGCCAACTCGGAACCGATCAAGAGCGACCACCGCCCTGCAATAGCAGTGACGTCTACGCTCAGTATCCGGCCGTCGAGTGTCATTTCCCACACCGACCCCCGCCGGCGGAACTCGATTGCCCGTCGCCCACCGGGGGTTTCGAGATCACAGGTCATCCTCGAAGGCCCTCGACGCGGGCGCGATCCTTCCAGGCCGAGTGCGCAGAACTGGCGACCTCGGCCCGGTCGGCGACCGCGTCTTCCGCATCGGCAATGCAGGCGGCAATCGCGGCGACCTCTTCGAGGGACGATTCGTTGTCCGAGAACCCCTCGCCGCGCCGACGTTGCAAGAGCTCGTCCAGAAATTCGGTATGGAACTCTCCTGCCAGAAAGGCCGGCTGACGAAGCATCCACTGGAAGAACGGCAGGCTCGTCCGGATTCCCCGTACCTCGTATTCCAGCAATGCGCGCCGCATCCGCGCGATTGCCTGGGGCCGGTCCTCTCCCCAGGCGATCAGCTTCGAGATCAACGGGTCGTAGAACACCGGCACATCGGTTCCGGTCTCAGCCCAACCGTCGTCTCTGATGCCCGGACCGGACGGGACGCGGAGCGACGAGATCAGACCCGGCGAGGGCAGGAAGCCGGCATCAGGATCCTCGGCGTACACACGGCACTCGATCGCGTGGCCACGCGGCGTCAATAACTGGTCTGCAGGAACTGTGAGCCGCTCGCCCCGCGCGATTCGAATCTGCCACGCCACGAGATCCAAGCCGGTGATCATCTCGGTGATCGGATGCTCGACCTGGATACGCGTGTTCACTTCGAGAAAATAGAAGCGGCCCTGGTCGTCGAACAGGAACTCGACTGTCCCCGCGTTCGTGTAGCCGACCGATGCGGCCACCGCGGCGGCGGCGGCCGTGAGTCTCGCGCGCTGGTCTGCAGACACCACTGGTGATGGTGTCTCTTCGATCACCTTCTGATGACGGCGTTGAATCGAACACTCGCGCTCGACGCACGCGAGCACGGTGCCATGGTGATCGGCGAGAAGCTGCACTTCGATGTGACGCGGCCGCTCGAGACGACGCTCGAGATAGATCGTTGAATCGCCGAAGGCTGCACCGGCTTCGGATCGCGCGGCACGGATGGCTGAGGGTAGATCGGCGGCACTGTTCACAACGCGCATGCCCTTGCCGCCGCCACCAGCAACGGCCTTCACCATCACCGGAAATCCGATCTGTCGCGCGCGTTCGACGATCGCTGCATCAGGTACGTCG
Organism: Vicinamibacterales bacterium; assembly: GCA_036565925.1. Taxonomy (GTDB): domain Bacteria; phylum Acidobacteriota; class Vicinamibacteria; order Vicinamibacterales; family UBA2999; genus Gp6-AA40. Next base: position 4,440 of record DATCXH010000011.1, on the reverse strand, counting down.
GCGGCGAGTGGCTCTTCGGTGCCCGGCACAACCGGCACGCCGGCAGCAATGGCCGCACGCCGCGCCGCCGTCTTGCTGCCCATCAACGTAATCGCCTCGGCGGTTGGACCGATGAACGTGATACCAGCGTCGCGGCACGCGGCGGCAAAGTCCTCGTTCTCTGACAGGAAGCCGTAGCCTGGATGAATCCCGTCGGCGCCACTCGCCCTTGCGGCATCGATGATCCCATCGATGCGAAGGTAACTCTCGCCGGGAGGACTCGGACCGATCGCGATTGCCTCGTCCGCCATGCGGACGTGGCGCGCTGCCCGATCGCATTCGGAATACACCGCCACCGTCGCGAGGCCCATGTCACGACACGCGCGCATGACGCGCACCGCGATCTCCCCGCGGTTGGCGATGAGGATCTTGCGCAAAATCAAGCAATTCTAGCATCCGGCCTCAGGAGGGCTGGAGCGGACACGACCGATATCCCGGAGGGAGGAGCCGTCCCTGAACAGCACCAAGTGCACAACATGCGGCCTGGTGAACTTTGCGACGAGGGAGGTCTGCCGGCGTTGTGCGACACCGCTGATGTCGCACCAGGATGTGCTCGCACCGGGTAGCGGATTTCTCCCGCGGAATCCGCGAAGCGGCGACATCTCCCTTGTCGCGCCGAAGCAGCGAAGGAGGGCGCAGTTTCGGTCGTTGGTTACTCTGGATCTGGGATGGACGTCGATTCGTTACCGCCACACACGCGTGTGGAAGAACACCCATGAGTGGACCGTCAACGAGATTCCGAGCATGTTCACGTGCGGCGACGACGGGCGGTCGGATTGCTTGGAGTAATTACAGCGGAATGTTGCCGTGCTTCTTCGGTGGATTGCGGTCGCGCTTCGTTTCAAATGCGGCAAGTGCAGCAATCACCTTGGCGCGTGTCTGTCGCGGACGGATGACCTCGTCGATGAAGCCCCGCTCAGCGGCAACATAGGGGTTGGCAAACTTCTCACGATACTCGGCAATGCGCGCGGCGCGCGCGGCGGCTACATCGGCGGCCGCGTCGAGTTCACGTTTGTAGAGCACGTTCACCGCGCCTTCCGCACCCATGACCGCGATCTCCGCTGAAGGCCATGCGAAATTTGCATCGGTGCGGATGTGCTTGCTCGACATCACGCAATAGGCGCCGCCGTACGCTTTGCGTGTGATCACAGTCACTTTCGGCACTGTCGCCTCGGCGAACGCAAAGAGCAGCTTCGCGCCATGACGGATTACGCCGCCGTATTCCTGGCCCGTGCCCGGCAGAAACCCGGGAACATCCTCGAACGTGACGAGCGGAATGTTGAAGGCGTCGCAAAAGCGCACGAAGCGTGCGCCTTTTACAGACGCATCGATATCGAGCGTGCCAGCAAGATGCGCCGGCTGATTGGCCACAATGCCGATCGGCCGACCCGACACACGCGCGAACCCGACGATGAGATTCCGCGCGAAGTGCTCGTGCACCTGAAGCAAATAGCCATCATCCACGACGTGGCGGATCACGTCGACCATGTCGTACGGCTGATTCGCCGACGTCGGGACGATCGACTCGAGCACCTGATCGGCGTTCGCCGGCGGGTCGATGGACTCGCGCCGCGGCGGATCGTCGACGTTGTTCGCCGGCATGAACGACAGCAGCTCGCGTATGAGCAGAATCGCGGCTTGATCGTCGTCGACGGCGAAATGCGCGACGCCACTCCGTTCGTTGTGCGTCATCGCGCCACCGAGCTCTTCCTTCGTGACCTCCTCGTGCGTGACGGTACGCACGACGTCCGGTCCGGTCACGAACATGTAGCTCGTTCCCTTGACCATGATGGTGAAGTCGGTGATCGCCGGTGAATACACCGCACCGCCGGCACAGGGACCCATGATGGCGGAGATCTGTGGGATCACGCCTGAGGCCAACGTGTTGCGGAGAAAGATGTCGGCATAGCCACCAAGCGACAGCACGCCCTCCTGGATGCGGGCGCCACCTGAGTCGTTGAGACCGATCACGGGCGCCCCCATCTTCATGGCGAGGTCCATGATCTTGACGATCTTGGCTGCGTTGGTTTCCGAGAGGGAGCCGCCGAAGACGGTGAAGTCCTGTGCGAATGCGTAGGTGAGCCGGCCGGCAACGCGACCGTAGCCTGCGACCACGCCGTCGCCAGGCACGATCTGATCCTCCATGCCGAAGTCGCGACAGCGGTGAGTGACGAAGGCGTCGAGCTCCTCGAAGGTGTCGCGATCGAAGAGCAGGAGCATGCGCTCGCGCGCGGTCAGCTTGCCCGCATCGCGCTGGCGCTGCAGCCGCTCTTCTCCACCGCCCAGCGCGGCCCGGCGCTGTAGGTCGTCTAAAAGAGACAAGTGATCAGACCTTCGCGGCCTGTGCTTTCTCCCAGTCTTTCAGGAACTTCTCGAGCCCGATGTCTGTGAGCGGATGCTTAAAACACTGCTCGATTACCGCCGCGGGTACGGTTGCGACGTCGGCACCCATACGAGCCGCTTCGATGATGTGAATCGGGTTGCGGACGCTGGCGACGAGCACTTCCGTCGGGAACTCGTAGTTGTCGAAGATGTCCACGATCTCACGAACCAGGTTCATGCCGGTGGTGGAGATGTCGTCGAGCCGGCCGACAAACGGACTCACGTACGTGGCTCCGGCCTTGGCGGCGAGCCACGCCTGCGTGGCCGAGAAAATCAGCGTCACGTTCACTCGGAGGCCTTCCGACGAGAGCGTCTTGCACGCCTTCACGCCGTCCTTGGTAAAAGGCACCTTGACGACGATGTGCTCGTCGATACTGGCGAGATCGCGCCCCTCCCGCAACATACCCGCGGTGTCGGTGGCCACAACCTCGGCACTCACCGGCCCCTGGACGATCTCGCAAATGCGCTTCAGGATCTTGCGATAGTCACCGGACTCCTTGGCCAGCAGCGACGGGTTCGTCGTCACGCCGTCGAGGATGCCAAGTGCGGCGAGCGCCTCAATCTCTTTCACACTGCCGGTGTCGACAAATAACTTCATAGGACGCTCCGCTAGCGCTAGCGCGCTGTCTCTTCGACACGCTCCGATTCCGGACTCACGTTCGGTCGCGGCAACCGCGAGTCAATCGCCTGCACGGCATAGATGTACCGGACCCCCGGCTTCACCGTTCGATCCGTGAACCGTGTCTCGGTCACCACCGTGTCGCTCACTGGAGTGAGTGTGGCATCGCCTGCTTCCCCACGCAAGACCAGGTAACCCGCGATGTCAGGTTCGGCATTCGGCTCCCACGTCAATGAGATCGACCCTTCTTCGCTGGAAATCGATGGCCGGGACGGCGCCTCCGGAGGGAAATCATCCATCGGCACGACGCATACGCGTTCCGAGGGCATGCCTTCGACAGATTGGGGGCCGTCGCCGCGCACCGCGCGCACGACGTAGCATCGCTGCCGTCCGTCGAGACCCGTGAGGGGATCGGTGAACGTCAGCATGTCGATCGGAACGCCGTTGACGAGTGCCGGCTCGACCGGCGAGGCAGGCTTTGACACAGTCGTCGTTTCGTCTTCGAGTGGTGCGAGCTCTCGATACACGTTGTAGCGCGTCGGACCCTGCAGCGGCGCTGGCGCTGGCGATGAGGACACAGCGTCGGGCACTGGCTCGTCGAGCGGTGAGAGCTCGGGCGCAAGTGCGCGCTCGAGCAGGAACCCGATCAGACCTCCGGACGGCTCCCACTCAAGGCGAACCGCATCGGGCAAGTTGGTTGCTCTCAGTTCGTGTGGTGCCGGCGGAAGTGCGGTGAGACGCAGTTCGCCAATCATCCCGGGTGGACCGGGGCGACCGCGCGGGCTGAATGGCAACGCGAAGTAGAAGCGCCGAAGCGGCCCGGTTTCGGCTGCCGTTCGGGGAGGCGTCGTCACGGGAAGTGGAGCCGCCTTCTTCGTGGTCGGCGCCGGTGGAATTTCCTTCGCGACAAGAGCATCCGTCGTGAGCGACTCGACGATCGTCGCGGTACCACCGGGAACTGGCGTATCGGCTGGCGGCGCAGTATCCGGAGGTGCGTCAGTTTTTCGCTCGGGGACAGTAATGGTTCCGACTTGGGTGCCAAGCTCGAGAAAGCGGCTAGCCGGTGGTGCGGTCGTGCCCGTGAACCCGTAGACTTCGATTCGCGCGACGTCAACGGGCATCGTGCCATCGATGTTCTTTGATGGGACGGTGACCGTCACCGTGACTTCATCGCCGCGACGCCGCGCCTCGACTTTCTCGACGGCGGACGGAATGTGCACGATCGGCGGAAGCGGCGGGCCTTTCTTGCCACACGCGACGCCCGTGAACGTGAGCGTCGCGCTCAATGCCCAATGCCCAATGCTCAATGCCCAACGACGGGGTCGGGCCGTTCGGCGCATCATGCTTTCTATTAAGACGATGCGGCCGCTGGAAGGTCGCGCGTGGGATCTGATGCCGCG
>DATCXH010000018.1:0-5098 GCA_036565925.1 Vicinamibacterales bacterium | reverse complement strand
GTGGCCAACTACTACCAGGTTCCCGAGCGCGAGGTGATCGTGATTCGCGAGCGCCGGATCCCCGACGACGAGATTCCGGTCGCGCTGTTCATCGCGCGGCACGCGGGTGTGCCGTGGGGTCGCGTCGTAGACATGCGAATGCGCGGCGATTCGTGGTGGGATATTTCAGTCCGGCTCGGCGTCAGACCTGACGTCTACTACGTCCCGGTTGCGGTCGCGCCAGGCCCGCCGTATGGGCGCGCGCTCGGTCACTATAAGAACAAGCATCAGAAGCAGTGGAGCACCATTGTTCTGAGCGACGCGGATGTCGTGAACCTCGTCGAACTGCGGTTCCTGAGCGAGCACTACCACGTCGCGCCGGAGCGCATCATCGAGATGCGCGGCCGCGACAGAGACTTCGTGGCCATCAGCGCCGAAGTACGCGGCGGCAAGGGCCGCGGCAACGAGGATGGGAATTCGCAGGGCAAAGGCAAAGGCTCGAAGGGTCACGGCAGGGGCCGCGGCCGCGACTGAGCCCGTTGCGTCGCGCGGGAGCAGTGCGCCTATCGACCGGTCTGATAGAGACTGAGAAACCTGGGCGAAAACGCCCGGGGACTCGGCTGGAACGACGCGTTGAGCTGCTTGGTCCGTGCGATCTCGGCTAACGCATCGTTCCGCAACTGATCGTTGGACTCGCCCGATCGCACGAACAGCGCGTAGAGAGCCGCGGCGCGAAACACGTGGGCATGCACCTTCAGCGGCATGTCGGATTGCGCGGTGAGCGGCTCGAGTGCGCTGAGCGCCTGCTGATAGTCGCCGTTCAAGTACAACCGAACGCCCTGTTCCAACGATTCGGGTACGCCGCGCTCACGCAACGTGATCGGCCCGAAGGTTGTGATGAGTCCGGTGAGGCCAGTCTGCGCCTCGAGCGTGAAGCGGGTCGTTTCCGCGAGAGCGGCGAGATCTTCGGCCTTGCGCGCACGTTCAAAGCGCCGACGCAACGTATCGACCTGCTTCACGTATGCGGCACGATCTGCGGTCAGTTTTGGATTGACGATGTCGGGCTTCTCGGCAAAGCGCCGATCGAGAAGACTCATCGCGCCCGAGACCCGGGCGAAGGCTTCATCCGCAACTCTGATCGCATCGCCGAGCTGCTGCTCGAGGACGCCGCGCGCGACCTTCTGCACCTGGTCGAGAACCTGGGTCAACGTCATGGACGCAGACTGCGCGTATTTGAGTGCATCGCCGACAGCCGTTGCGTTCTGCGTCTTCTGCCCGGCCGCTAATCGATCGCGCGCTTGCGCGAGCTGCTGCTTGCCAGTCTTGCGAGCGGCCTGCATCGGCTCGGTGAGCGAATCTTTCAACGTCTCCAGCGTCTGGTCCGTGGTCTCGGCCGAGGTGAGGATCTGCTCGACGTCCTTCGCTTGCCGCTGCACCGAGTTGAGCGCTTCAACTGCCGCGTTGAGTGACGTCTCGAGCGGACGCAGGATCGCGGTCGCGCGCTCTGACGCCGCCTTCGCCTCATTGAATTCCACCGCAAGGCGCGAGCGCTGCCCGGCGTTCAAGCGCGAGAACGACACCTCGAGCTCCTTTTTGGCGCGCGCGAATTGTTCGTCTACTTCCGGACGCCAGACCTCGCGATTGGTCGCACCAATATCTGAGAGCCGCTTGCTCAGCGCAGCAGCATCAGCGTAGACCTTGCTCGTGGATTGATAGAGCGGGTTGTAGTCCGCGGCGAGCAACACGCCCTTTGCCGCGCACGCGGAAAAGCCGGCCCTCATCACACCGAGGAAATCGGGCTTTCCCTTGATCGCGCCCTGCTGCTCGGAGATCGACCATTCGGTCACCGCTCCGCCACAATCCTGCTGGTTGTAGTACGCCTCGCCGAGGAAGAAGTGCGGCAAATACTCGGTGCCGCCCACGCCCAGCCGTGACCCCACCTTGCGGGTCGATTCCTGCGCGTCAGCCTTCAACGCGTTCTGCATGTGACGGACGACATCCGCCCACTTCTTGTCGCCTCGCGCCTGCAGGCCCTGCTTGAACGCATCATCTTGCGCCATCGCGAGCGAGGGGATTGCGCACACACAGGCGAGGGCGAGGATCACGCATGCGCGGTTCACCGCCCACCTCCGAGATACTCATCGAAGTACTCGTCGACCGTCAGCGACTCGAAGCGCGTGACCGGTGCGACGCTTGTCTGACCGGCGTTCACGCGGAGCGTGACCGTTTCCTTCTTCGATTGCGGTGGCGGACCTGCGAGCAGGATCTGATAAGTGCCGGTGGGCAATGTCAGTGACACCGGCGTGGACGCCTGTGCCGGCAACGGCTGCAACACACCGGCCTCGTTCCGAATCTCAGTGATGTTCGCCCACGGCGCTGCCTCGATCACCACAGTGCCTGTCGCGGGAGCACCACCTGTCATCATGAACGCGGCAACCGCTGCAGCGGCAATCGCTGCGAGACCGGCACCAACCCATTTCGTAGGCGCGAATGCGCGACGTTCGGACACGCCAGGTGCCGATTGCGGCACTGCAGGCGCCGTCGCCGTGGGTGCAGGCAGTGTTGCCGTCGATGCAGGGACCGCGACAGGTGCGACCGACGTCGGCGGCGCTGAACCTGTGAGCGGCCGTTCAGACGATGCCGGAGGCAGGCCGGTGACAATGAACGCCTGTTCGTGCGCGCGCGTGACTGCCTGCGAATCGAGCAGCCGCGATGCCATGAAGCCGCCAGGTCGCGACGAAGGATCCCCAGCGGTCGTCAGCGCCGAGTCGATCGAATCGTCGGCCGCGATCTCGACACCTTCCCGGATACGCAGTGCGGTCTGAATCTCTTCTTCGAGTTCGAGTGCGCCGGCATGCGTCTCATCCAGCGTAAGTGCCTGCTGACATGCGTCGAGTGCTTCCTCGAGCTTCTGCTGGACCAGCAGCGTGCGCGCCAGCGTGATCGCCGCTTCGACTTGCGTCGTCCGCCGCTTGGCGAGCACCTCGCGATCGGTTCGGCGTGGATCCGGTGGCGGTGTCATCTGCGCGACGCCGACCGCGTCGTTCGATCGGCGACGTGCCGACCCGGTGCCGCGATTGGGGCCACTCAGCGTGGTCGTATCGAAGCCGACCGGCCGGGTCGGACGACTGAAGTCATCGTCAGATTCGTACTGACGACGAACGCGAGCGATGGCGAAACGCAGAGTCTCCGCATCCTTGAACCGCTCGGCGCTACGCTTGCGCATCGCCTGACGCACGATCGCGATGATGTCAGGGCTCACGTCGGGAACCAGCTGCTCGAGAGGTGCAGGCTCCTCGTGCACGATCCGATGCGTGATCATCGGCAGCGTGTCGCCTGGGAACGGCTCGCTGTAGGCGAGGAGTTCGTAGAACACGACGCCAATCGAGAATTGATCCGAGCGATGATCGACCGGCTCTCCGGTGATTTGCTCCGGCGCCATGTAGCCCGGCGTGCCGATCATCACCGCGGTGTTCGACGCAATCCCCAACATGCGCGCGATGCCAAAGTCCAGGATCTTCAGCCTGCCTGATCGATCGACCATCAAGTTGGCGGGCTTGATATCTCGATGCACGACCGACATCTGGTGCGCGTAGCCAGCGCCGGCACACAGGTCTTCCATCCAGCGCAGCTTGTCGGCGATCGTGATCGGCGTCTTGCGCCGGATCAGATTGGCCATCGTCTCGCCGGGCACGTACTCCATGACGATGTACGGCTGCGAGGCAAACTCACCGAAGTCGAAGATCGTAACGATGTTGGGATGGCTCAGTGCGGCAGCGGCACGCGCTTCGCGCGCGAAGCGCTCGCGCGCATCAGGCACGTCGAGGTCGCCGGCGAACATTTTGATCGCGACCATTCGACCGAGTACGGGATCGTGTGCGACATACACCGTGCCCATGCCGCCGCGACCAAGTCGCCGCTGAATTTCGTACCTGCCGACCTGCGTACCTGGTTCCAACATCCGCGAGAATTATCTTGAGGTGAAGCCAGTACTATAGGCCATCACACGCACGCTGACGAAGGCAAAACGCGTGCTGATCGCAGCCAAAATCGCATTCGCCGTAGCGTGACACTCTTGTCTCCGCCGACGCCGACTTGTAAGGAAATCGTGGGAAGAAATCGAGGCGTCTGAGGCCATGCAGAGAGGAGGTCGTGATGCCGTTCAAGAGTCAGCGCAGCGTCGCACGTTCGCGCAGTTCCTCGTTGGAGGCAAGATCTCGGATAAGACATTCGTGGAATGGAATCGCGAGTGTGAAGAAAGCATGGTTCATCGCCCACTTCACCGCAGCGCGGGACGGCTCGATGACCACTGTGCCGTGGGGACAGCTAGAAGGTCTCGTGTCGGCTGAGGGGGAGGGATGCCCGATGAACGCCATCCAACGACGGGTGATCGCGGCCGCGACGTAAGTCGCGCGGTTTCAGGAGGACGTGATGCCGTTCAAGAGTCAGGCGCAGCGTCGCAAGTTCGCGCAGCTCCTCGTGGAAGGCAAGATCTCCAACCAGACATTTGAGGAGTGGAATCGCGAGACAGGAGCGAAGCGACTTCCGGAGCGTGTCGGTCGAAAACGATCGAAGGCACAGAAACGCTCGGACACATCCTCGAAGCGGAAGCGCACATCGTCAAGGCGAGCGGCGACGAAAAAACGATGAACGACCAGTGAAGAGAACTGGTCGGGATGGCGGGATTCGAACCCACGACCCCTTAGCGGCACGCGACATCAAGCTCATCCGGGGGATATGCAAAAGATCCCCGAACACCGACTCCAAACCGCCTCGGAACTAGGACGCGCGGGGAACTAACTCGCAGCATATGGTGCGCCTGATACAGTCGTGAGAGACACAACATGAGGACGAAGCCACCAGCACCGGCGGGTCTCTCGGAGGCGTGGGCGGCGGTGTGGGCCGAGGTGACGGAGGCGAATCGATTCGAGGCGCACGAGCGCGTGGCGCTCACGCACAGCCTGCGCTGGTTCACGCGCTCGGACGCCTATCTGGTGGCGTCGGAGACTGCCGAGGGTCGCGAGCAATCACGGCTCGTGCGGCAGGCGATGAACGCGAGCACGTGTGGCCTGCGGTTCTGGCGTGCGCTCAAGTGGACGAGTGGCGAGCCTGCGCGACT
>DATCXH010000326.1:0-3964 GCA_036565925.1 Vicinamibacterales bacterium | reverse complement strand
GGTCGCGCCGCGACTCTACGTTGCGCTCGGCATCTCGGGGGCGATTCAACACCTGGTCGGCATGAAAGGCTCTCGAACGATCGTCGCGATCAACAAAGACGCCGACGCACCGATCTTCGAGGTGGCTGACTACGGGATCGTGGGTGACCTGTTCGAGATTGTCCCTGCCATGACCGCGGAACTCGAAAAGAAATAACCGCGAAGGTCACGACGCACACGAATGATATGTTGTAGCGTGACGCGCGAGACTCTCGACGTTGACGTCCTGATCGTCGGCGGTGGCCCGGCCGGCCTGTCAGCCGCGCTCCGTCTTGCGCAGTTGCAGAAGCAGCGGGGCGGTGAGCCCCTGTCCATCGCCGTCCTCGAAAAAGCGCGCGAGGCGGGTGCCCACATCCTCTCCGGCGCGGTCCTCGATCCCTCGACGCTGCGCGACCTGATTCCCGACTTTCAGGCCAAAGGCGCGCCGCTGCTGTCGCCGGTCCAGCGTGACAACGTCTATTTTCTGACCGAGCGCTCGAAGTTGCGGCTGCCGATCGTGCCACCCCCGCTCAGGAACCACGGCAACTACCTGATCTCGCTCAGTCAGTTCGTGCAGTGGATGGCGCAACAGGTCGAAGCCGAGGGCGTCGACTTCTTTACCGGCTTTGCTGGTCAGGAAGTGCTGACCGATGGCATCCGGGTCGTTGGTGTCCGCACGGGCGATCGCGGCGTTGGCAAGCACGGCGAGCACAAACCGAACTACGAGCCAGGCGTGGACATTCACGCCAAGGTCACGATCTTCTGCGATGGGGTGCGCGGCAATCTCACCAAGTGGCTGATCCAGGAGTTCCAGTTGAGCAAGAACCGCGAGCCTGAGCAGTACGCGGTCGGCTTGAAGGAACTGTGGGACATCCCCAGCGGTCGCATCGAGCCCGGTACGGTGACTCACACGCTCGGGTATCCACTGCGGCACGAGGAGTTCGGCGGCGCCTTTATTTACGCACTCCCTGAGAACCGCCTCGCGCTCGGCTTTGTGACCGGACTCGATTACGCCGATCCGCTGTTCGATCCCCACGTGGCGTTCAACCGCCTCAAGAAGCATCCGCTCGTCGCGTCATTGATCGAGGGCGGCACGCTGGTGCGCTATGGCGCGAAGGCTTTGCCTGAGGGCGGATGGAACACGATCCCGAAGCCGTACATGGCAGGCGGCCTCATCGCCGGAGACGCCGGCGGCTTCATGAATTCGATGCGGCTCAAAGGGATTCACCTGGCGATGCGCAGCGGCATGCTGGCCGCCGAGACCGCGTTCGACGCGATTTGTGCGGGCGACACGTCAGAGGCAGCGCTGAAACAGTATCAGGACAAGATCGATTCCAGCGCGATCGCCACCGAACTGTATCCGGTTCGCAATGTCCATCAGGCGTTTGGCTACGGACTGATTGCCGGTCTGCTGTTTTCGGGGGTGACGCTGCTCACCGGTGGCCGGTGGATCGAGGATCTGCGTGGCCGTCCCGGCTATCAGCGAATGAAGACGCTCGCCTGGTACTACGGCCTCGATGTGCCCGTCACGCGCGCGAGCAACACTCCCCCGATCGATCGCGTGACCACTTTCGACAAACTCACGAACGTTCACTACTCGGGCACCGCGCACGATGAAGATCAGCCCTCGCATTTGATCGTGCAGACCGAGGTGTGCAGTTCGCGATGCGGTCCTGAGTACGGCCACCCGTGCACCCGCTTCTGTCCGGCCAACGTCTACGAGATCATCCGCGAGCCGGGTCAGCCGCCACGTTTGCAGATCAACGCGTCGAACTGTGTGCACTGCAAGACGTGCGACATCATGGACCCGTATCAAGTGATCACCTGGGTGCCTCCTGAAGGTGGCGGCGGTCCCCAGTACAACGGGATGTAGTCAGCTGGCTGGTGGTTGGTGTTGACACGTTGACGCTGTTGCTACCAGCTACCGACTACCAGCTACCATCTATGAAGTGATTGATTCCTGGCGCTCGTCGCCATTCAAGCGCGTGCAGGTCGCCACGATTGCGGGCCTCGGATACCCGCTGATCAATGCCCTTGGTCATACCCTGCGCTGGCGCGTCGAGGGACTTCAGCATCTCGAGGCGATTCTCGCATCAGGGCGTCAGCCGGTGATGGCGTTCTGGCACGGCCGCATTCTTCCGGCGACCTTCTACTTTCGCCGCCGCGGTATCGTCGTGATCACCAGCGAGAATTTCGACGGGGAATGGATCGCCCGGATCATCGAACGCTTTGGCTATGGCACGGCCCGTGGTTCGACGTCACGCGGCGGGAAGAAGGCGATGCTGCAACTGGTGCGCGATATGAAGGCCGGCCGCGCCGCAGGATTCACGCTCGACGGTCCGCGCGGTCCGGCTCGGGTGGCGCAGGCCGGCGCGGTGTGGTTGGCCAGCGCAACCGGGAATCCGGTGCTGCCGTTTCATCTCGAGGCCTCGTCGCACTGGAGCCTGCGGAGCTGGGATCGCACGCAGATCCCGAAACCCTTCAGCACCATCGCACTGGTCGTCGGCGAACCTCTCGAGATTCCGAGTGACGCGTCAGGCGAGACGCTCGAGCAAGCCAGGCAGGATCTCGAAGGTCGTCTCAGCCGTCTCGAAGAACGAGCGATCGCGATCGCTCGAACGTCCTAGGGCACTTCTCGTCCGTTGACGTGATAGTGGCCGTGCGCCGGGTCCCACACGCGCTCGCCGACACCGGTGCGTTCGGTGGTCACTTGCGACACGATCGCAGCCAGGGCCGCAATCACGGCGCCGCCCACCACGATCATCAGAACCTTTGACTGACGCTGGCTTTCCGTTTTGATGCCGTGGCACTTCTTGAACTTCTTGCCGCTGCCGCATGAACACAGATCATTGCGTCCGTTCTTTGCTGCCATATGCACAACCTCTTGCCCCGGGGCGACTTTATCGCAAGGCGGTTGACCCGGCAAGGCGTCAGCTTCGCGCGTTGCGCGCAACCTGCTAGCATCTGCGGCCCAGGAGAGTGTCCATGCGTCGATTCCTTACCGTGCTGGTTGTTTGGCTGTCGGTCGCCCTGCTCTCGGCCCAGGCGCGGACCACGCTGGATATCTATGTCGTCGACGTCGAGGGCGGCAACTCGACCCTGTTCGTCACGCCTTCGGGCGATTCGCTGCTGATTGATACCGGCAACGGCGGCGCCGGCGCGGCGCGTGACGCAGAGCGCATTCTCGCCGCCGTGAACGATGCACGGCTCACGCGGATCGATCATCTGATCACGACGCACTATCACGGAGATCACTTCGGTGCGATGAGCGGGGTAGCGTCGAAGATCCCCATCAAGCACTTCATCGATCACGGCCCGAACGTTCAGCCCAATCAGGCAACGGATGATTTTCTGCAGAAGGTCTACCCGACGTTGTACGCCAAGGGCACGCACACGATCGCCAAGCCGGGCGACAGGATCGAGCTCAAAGGCCTCGACGCGCGCATCGTCGCATCGGCGGGCCAGATGATAACCACGCCGCTGCCTGGAGCCGGCAGTAAGAATCCGTACTGCGCCGCATACACGCCGAAGGATCCCGATCCCTCGGAGAACGCGCAGTCGGTGGGCACGCACTTCACCTTCGGTCGATTCAAGACCGTTCACCTCGGCGATCTTACGTGGAACAAGGAATCCGATCTGATGTGTCCGACCAATCGCCTCGGCACCGTCGATCTGTTCATCGTCTCGCATCACGGACAAGCGATCTCGAACTCCGAGGTCCTGATGCATGCGCTCGCACCGCGCGTGGCGATCATGAACAACGGCACGAGGAAAGGTGGGCAGCCCGATGCGATGAAAGTGATGTTCTCGTCGCCGGGGTTGGAGGATCTCTGGCAGATGCACTTCTCGCAGCTGAGCGGCCAGGAGTTCACGACGCCCGGCTTGTTCATCGCCAACCTGACCGATGACAACCCGGACACGATGCCGCTGAACGCGATCGCGCCGC
>DATCXH010001231.1:0-7405 GCA_036565925.1 Vicinamibacterales bacterium | reverse complement strand
CCGTCTCGTTCGATGCCGCGTCGGCGAGGTCGGCGGCGACCAGCAGCGCGGCAATCTGCGTCGCGATAGTAAAGGGCGAATAGCCTGGCTGTTCTTCCCAGCGATCCTGCGGGCTCACGGGACCATTGCCGACGAGAAATGCCGCCGCTCGTCGCACCATCGGCCACGACGCGTCTCGCCACGTGCGGTCGATGACGCCCTGACGAGCGGCGAGATCCACGAGGAGGATGGGGAGAGCCGTCTCGTCCATCTGAATGCCCTGCCAGTACGGTGTGCCGTCGAGCCACATGTTCTGCGACCAGTGGCCGTCGGGTTCCTGCGTCACCTGGAGGTATCGCAACACACGCTTGACATGCTCGTGAGCACCCATCGCGATGAAGCCACCGGCGGTCTCCACAAGGTCGCGCGGCCACACCAGGTGGTAGCCGCCCAGGTCATCGTCAGGCTTGGAGAAGCCCCACGGGATCGACAAGCTGGCGATGATCCCGCCTTCCACGCGCTTGGATTCGTGTGCGCGCAACACCGCGGCGCTGGTGTGGTACAGCGGGCTTCTCGACTTCGGCGGTACGCCCCCTTTGAGTCTCGCGTGCCAGGCCTTCCATGCTCTGACGTATGCCGCATGTACGTCGTCGAAATCTTCGAGCAGACTGATGAGCGCGTGCTGACCCGCTTCCATCGCGGTTGGACCGAAACCGAGGGCCATCACGAACGTGCCGCCCGATGATTCGAGATCGATTTCGCCAGTGACGGCGACGTTCCCGTTCTCGGCGCGCTCATAGGCGTGATTCAAACGCTTGTGGGCCTGCAGTTCCTGCCATCCATCGGACACTCCGACGAATCCGACTGATCGGGCGAGCCACGGCGCCGTTGAGGCGAGTGCGAGCGCGTGATGGTCGCGCTCGGCGAACAGCATCGGCGCGCCTTTGTAGTCACCCACCCACGCCGTATTGCCGCTACCTCGGTTAGCAAGGTGGGGAGCCAGAAGCACGTACAGGCGGAAATCAGCCAACGTGCCCTGAAGCGGCACGAAACGAACCCGTTGCAACACCACATCACGCCACGGATCGGTCAAGACCTCCTTTTCGATCCGATAACGACCATCAAGAGCCGTGTTGCGAATCCGGTAGGCAAGAATGCCCGGCTCCACCTGCAACGTCTCAGAGCGAGCATCACGCTTTTCCTCGGAAAAGAGTTCCTGCCCATCGGTCACGATGAAACCAAGATCGCGCGTGCACGCGTGATCGACTCGTGGGTAGTAGATCTCGTTGAGGATGCCGTGGCTCAGCGTGAACCAGACGCGGCTCTCGCGACTCACAGCGGTACCAATGCCGCTCTTCGCGCTCGACGTCCAGCGCGCCGGAATTCCCGGCCAGCCAGGAGCAAAGGTCTCTGTCACTCTTTGACTCGCGGCATCGCCTTCATCGCGGGATGGAACGTGCAGATGCAGGCGATGTGACGTGGTGGCGGGGTCCACGCGCCTAAGCTCATGGTGCACACGATCAGCTGAGCGTAGCGGTGACGATGGATATCCGCACAATTACTCCTCTTGCCGGTGGACGACCGCTAATGCTTGTGCCTTGGTCGAGATGCCGGACAACGATCCGTCAGAAGATGCAGCAACCGGCGGGCCAGTGACGCATAGTCCAATGGATAAGACAGAACCGCCGACATTCGGGCGACTTGCTGGCGTTCATTCGACTGTCGCTCGGGGTCCTCGGTAGGTCTAGCGTTCAGACTGAAAGGCTTCACCTCAGAGTGAAAGCTCGGAAGCGTGCGCCAGAGCGAGCCGGGCGAACCGGCACCTGCCTTGCACTTTGCGCGAGCCATCGAACTGCCTCAAGCATTTCCGAAGGTGATTCCGATGGCGTTGATCTCCGACCGCGACCTCTTCGACTTCCTCGAACACACCGCCGACGCGGCATTCGCGGTCACCGACGCCGGCGAAATCTGCTCGTGGAACAGCAGCGCCGAGGCGCTCTTCGGGTTTGGTCGCGACGAGGTCATCGGCAGGACGTGCTTTGAGTTGTTTGAGGGGCGCGGCACGTTCGGCGCACCCGTGTGCACCGAAGAGTGTCAGGTGCGCGATTGTGCGGCGCACCACCGGCCGATTCCGGACTTCGATCTCGAAGTCAAGTCACGGTCCGGGCGGAGAATCTGGGTGAACGTGTCGACCATCGTTCACGAGGATCCGAAGACGGGACGCCGGAGGATCGTGCACTTGATGCGCAGCGTCGAAGATCGGAAGCGAACGGAGGCGCTCGTGCAACGGATGCTGCGAACGTCGAAGGAGCTCCTCGCGACCGCGGACGATTCGGTGCGATCGGAGCCGGTAACGCGACTGTCGGAACAGGAACATCGAGTGCTTCGAAATCTCTCCGAAGGCCAGAGTCCAGCAGCGATCGTGCGCGAGCTGCGGATCAGTCCCCAGACGCTCCGGAATCACCTCCACCACATCAATCAGAAGCTGGGCACCCACAACCGGCTCGAGGCCGTCATCCACGCGATCCGCCGGAAACTCGTCTAGCAGACTGCCAGGCAGGCGGGAGCATCGAACGTGAATTTCGCGTAGTCCGCGTCGCGCGTGGGTCACCACGACCACGACCGAGACGGCCGCCGGGCTCTCGGCCGATTTACATCGAACTCTCCGCGGCAGTCGTGCCGCGCGGTAGGTCGCGGCGGATGCCGCCGTGACCTCTTCCGCACAGCCCGGCGCAGCTCACGTGGTGATAAACATCCCTAATCTGGCAACAGACGGACCATTGCTCGCCACCCCTGACACCACCGAGGATGGCTCGGAGTGAGCGCGGCTCGGTCGCCGCGCGGGAGGCCTCTGCCGGTGCTGTGGCCGCTGGCCGTGTACTTCGCCTTCGTTGTCGCCCTCGTGGCCGTGCTCTTGGTGCTCTCAGCGCTGCTCGGAGAGCGACATAGAGAGCCCGCCACCGATCTGCCGTACGAATCCGGCGTTGTCTCGACGGGATCGGCGCGCCTTCGTTTTGGAGCGAGCTTCTACCTCATCGCCGTCTTGTTCGTGATCTTCGACCTCGAGGCGGCGTTCCTGTTCTCCTGGGCGGTCGCTCTCCGTGAGATCGGCTGGAGCGGTTACCTGGAGGGCGTGGTGTTCATCGGCGTCCTGTTAGCCGCGCTCGTATACCTCTGGCGCAACGGTGGACTGGACGTCACCTCTGTCAGGGAGTCGGCCGGATGAAAGGCGCCTTCACATGCGCTGGTCGTTGACGCCCGCGCAGCCGCCGGTCGGCTCAGATGCTCGTGGCCCGTTCGAGGACACCGTCCGCCGCGTACTGATCATGAGTCGTCTCCAGGATCTCCTCGCGTGGGGACGGAAAGGCTCCATCTGGCCATTCAATTTCGGCCTCTCGTGCTGCTACGTGGAGATGGCCACCAGCATCACCAGCAAGTACGACATCGCGCGTTTCGGAGCCGAGGTGATCCGGGGAACGCCACGCGAAGCGGATCTCATGGTGATCGCCGGCACGGTTTTCATCAAGATGGCGCCGATTATCCAGCAGCTCTATGAGCAGATGATGGAGCCGCGCTGGGTGATCTCCATGGGGTCGTGCGCCAACTCGGGCGGTATGTACGACATCTACAGCGTCGTACAGGGCGTCGACAAGTTTCTGCCCGTCGATGTGTACGTGCCCGGTTGTCCTCCGCGCCCGGACGCGTTCATGGAAGGCCTCCTGCTGTTGCAGGAACAGGTGGGCGTCGAACGGCGGCCACTCAGCTGGACGATCGGATCGCAACTGGTCGAGCGCCCGCCGGCGCCGTCAATACGGGATCTGAAGCGCGTCGCACGGCAGCAGGCGACGACCTTGCGGTCCCCGGACGAGGTCTGACGTGACTGTCGTGCCGAGGCATCTCGAATCGCTGTCTCTCGGCCCGGGTGTCGTCGCGCAGACAACACGAGACAGCACGGCGACGTTCTGGGTGCCCCGCAACCGCGCCCGCGACATGCTGCTCGCCCTCAAGCGGGATCTGGGCTACCGGATGCTCTACGACCTGACCGCAATCGACGAGCGAATCCGCCGCGACCGCGACGACCTCCCCGTCCGCGACTTCACTGTGGTCTATCACCTGCTGTCGTACGACCGGAACGAAGACGTGCGGCTCAAGGTGCCGCTCCAGGACGACGACGCGTTGGTGCCGACGATCACGGATCTCTGGCCCGCCGCGGATTGGTACGAGCGCGAGGTGTGGGACATGTTCGGCATCGTCTTCGCCGGGCACCCGCGCCTCAGGCGGATCCTGATGCCTCCAACCTGGAAAGGCCACCCGCTCCGCAAAGATCACGCGGCGCGGGCGACAGAACTGGGGCCGTTCCAGATGCCTGCGTACCGCGTGGAAGAAGAACAGGCCGCCCTGCGTTTTGAGCCCGAACGCTGGGGGTTGACGCGCCACGAAGACGGCGAGGACTTCATGTTCCTCAACCTCGGCCCGCAACACCCCGGCACGCACGGTGTGCTCCGGATCGTGCTGCAGTTGAAGGGCGAAGAGATCGTCGACGCTATTCCAGATATTGGCTATCACCACCGTGGCGCGGAAAAAATGGGCGAGCGCCAGTCGTGGCACACCTACATTCCCTACACCGATCGCGTGGACTATCTCGGCGGGGTCATGAACAACCTGCCGTACGTGCTCGCTGTGGAGCGGCTCGCCGGGATCGACGTCCCCGACCGGGTCAAAGTGATCCGGATCATGCTCTGCGAACTGTTTCGCATCGCCAGTCACCTCGTGTGGTACGGCACATTCGCTCAGGACCTCGGGGCGCTCTCTCCTGTCTTCTACATGTTCACCGACCGCGAGCGCCTGTTCGGCGTCATCGAAGCCATCTGCGGCGCGCGCATGCATCCGAACTGGTTCCGCATCGGCGGCGTGGCCCAGGATCTGCCGCGCGGGTGGGACCGGCTCGTCGCTGACTTCGTGGCCTACCTGCCCGCCCGCCTGCACGAATACGACACGCTGGTCATGAAGAACCGCATCTTCAAGATGCGGACGCAGAATGTCGGCGTCTGCACGCTCCATGAGGCGATTGAATGGGGTGCGACGGGACCGGTCCTGCGTGCGTGCGGTCTCGACTGGGATTTCCGCAAGAAGCGGCCCTACTCCGGCTACGACCAGTTCGAGTTCGACATCCCCACCGCCCGGCACGGCGACTGCTACGGCCGCGCCGTCGTGCACGTCGAGGAGATGCGCCAAAGTCTGCGGATCATCGACCAGTGCGTGAAACAGATGCCGCCGGGCTCGTACAAGTCGGCACATCCACTGACCACGCCGCCGCTCAAGGAGCGAACCATGGAGGATATCGAAACGCTGATCACGCATTTTCTCGGCGTCAGTTGGGGGCCGGTGATTCCCGCCGGCGAAGCGCACGTCGGCATCGAAGCGACCAAAGGCAACAACGGCTACTACCTGACGAGCGACGGCAACACCATCCCCTACCGCGTCCGGATTCGCACGCCGTCGTTCGCGCACATGCAGATGGTGCCGTTGCTGAGCCGCGGCCGCACCATCCCGGATCTGCTGGCGGTTCTCGGCAGCCTCGATTACGTGCTCGCCGATGTGGACCGATGAACAGCCGCGAACGGAAGCGCAGGAGCAGACATCGATGCTGAGCACAGAAGAGCGGCGCGAGATCGAAGCGGAGTTAGTGCACTATCCGACGCGTCAGGCCGCGTCGGTCGACGCGATGAAGATCGTTCAACGGCATCGCGGATGGGTTTCGGACGAGAGTCTGAAGGATCTCGCCTCGGTCCTGAATATGACCGCGGACGAACTCGACGGCGTCGCGACTTTCTACAACATGATTTTTCGACGTCCCGTCGGCCGTCACGTGATCCTCGTCTGCACGAGCGTCACCTGCTGGATGTTGGGCGCCGATAAGCTCCTCGCACAAACGGCGACCGCGAGCGGCATCCGGTCGGGACAGACGAGCGTGGACGGCCGCTTTACGCTGCTACCCAACGTTTGCCTTGGCGCCTGCGACCACGCACCGGCGCTGATGATCGACGGCGATCTGCACGGAGACGTCGACCCCGATCGCGTCGATCAGCTGCTGCCGAGGTATCCCTAGATGGAACGGCCGCTGACGGCGAACATCCGACCGAATCAAGAGCCGCTCGATATCCGTGCGTACGAGCAACGTGGCGGATATGCGGCGGCACGCGACGCGGTGTTGCGCCTGACGCCACAGGAGGTGCAGGCCCGAGTGAGGGATTCGGGATTGAGTGGCCGCGGTGGCGCCGGCTTCCCCACGGGTAAGAAGTGGAGCTTCGTGCCGATGGGGCCGAACGCTCCCCATCCGAAGTACCTCGTCGTCAATGCGGACGAGATGGAACCTGGCACGTTCAAGGACCGCCTGTTGATGGAAGGAGATCCGCACCAGCTCGTCGAAGGCATGATCCTGAGCGCGTTCGCGATCGAGGCAGACGTCGCCTACGTCTTTCTGCGATGGGCGTACACCCTGGCGGCCACGCGGATCGAGCGTGCGATCGCGGAAGCCTACCAGGCGCACTACCTCGGGCCCAAGATCTTCGGATCCGATTACCACCTCGAGCTGTACCTGCACGTCAGCGCCGGACGTTACATCTGCGGCGAAGAGACGGCGCTCCTGAACGCGCTCGAAGGCAAGCGCGGCAACCCGCGCTCGAAACCGCCGTTTCCTGCTGTCTCTGGTCTCTGGGGCAAACCGACGGTGGTCAATAACGTGGAAACGATCTGCAACGTGCCCCACGTGGTCGGCAAAGGCGTCGAGTGGTTCAAGAAGGCGAGCCTCACACAGGAAGGCGGGACCAAGTTGTACGGGGCGAGCGGGCGCGTGAAGCGGCCGGGCATATGGGAGTTACCGATGGGGACGCCGCTCCGCGAGATCCTCGACGACCACGCGGGCGGCATGCAGGACGGCGTGCGGTTTCGCGGGGTCCTGCCGGGCGGCGCCTCCACCGACTTCCTCGTGGACGATCACCTCGACGTGCCGATGGACTTCGAGTCGGTGCAGAAGGCCGGCAGCCGTCTCGGCACCGGCACCATCATCGTGCTCGATGATCGGACCTGCCCGGTGGGCATGGTGCGGAACCTCGAAGAGTTCTTCGCACAGGAATCGTGCGGCTGGTGCACGCCGTGCTGGGCGGGTCTCCACTGGGTCGCCGACATCCTGCGCAACCTGGAGGAAGGGGCTGGCCAGTCCGGAGATCTGGATCGGCTGTCGGCGCACGCGCGGCTGCTCGCGCCCGGACACACATACTGCGCCCTCGCTCCAGGAGCGGCCGAGCCGCTGCAAAGCGCACTGAAGTACTTCCGCGACGATTTCGAACGGCATATTCAGGAACACCGCTGTCCGTGGCACTGATATGGCGACGATCTTCATCGACAACCGGCCACATGACGTGCA
>DATCXH010000165.1:0-3346 GCA_036565925.1 Vicinamibacterales bacterium | reverse complement strand
ACAGCTTTCACGAAGTCCCTCACCCAGTCCGCCGTCCAGCTCGCCTCGGGGAACTTCGTGTAGCTGTGCACCTGACCGGGTTTCTTTCCATCGATCGGCCGCGTGGAGTAGAACTGAATCCCCGCCGCGTTCAGCACCATGCTGCCGTTTGTTCCCGAAATGCGCTCCTCCTGCTGCGGAAAGCCGCGCGTGATCGAGCTGCCAATCACGCTGCCGACCGCACCGTTGTTCATCTTGAACGACACGCTGATGATGTCCTCAACCTCAGCGGGCGAGCCGAGCGTCCCGTATTCGCTGTAGATGCGTGAGGCCTTCAGACCAGTCACGTAGTAGATGTAGTCGATGGCATGGCAGACGGTCATGATGAGGAAGCCGCCGCCGCACTTCGCCTTCGACGCGCGCCAGTCGTCGGGTGAATTGCTCTGCGCGCCGAGCCAGTAGCCGCGATCCTTGAACTGCTGCCAGTTGATCTGTACGCCGGTGATCGTGCCTAGCGCTCCAGCATCGATCAGTTCCTTCGCTTTGAGGATCTTCGGGAGATACCGGAAGCTGTAGTTCACGGCCAGCGCGACGCCGTGCTGGCGGCACGCATCGATCATCTCCTCGCCTTCCGCGATCGTATTGGCCAGCGGCTTCTCGACCAGCACATGCTTGCCGGCGCGGGCTGCCTGCACCGTCATCGGCCGGTGCAGGTGATGAGGCGTGGACATGAGCACGGCCTCGAGGCCAGGCGTCTCGAGCAACGCTTCGTAGGTCGGACAGAACGGCGCTTTCAGCGCCTGCGCCATGTCACGAGCGACTTTGTGGTTGACATCGAATACCCCGGCGATCGTGGCGACACCCGACTTGGCCGCTTCCGTCGCATTCCGCTGCGCAATCGCGCCAGCGCCAACGATTCCAATCTTCAAAGGTTGCATCTGCACATTCACCAGTTCTGCGTTAGCGGCCCGCGCCCGGCGGTACCGTCGTTGCCTCGGGAGTACGCCAATCGAAAAGAATGCCGACATGATGGGCGCCACCAGAGGCGAGCACCTCGTAGACGGCGTTGCATTCATCCGGACGTGCGCGCCACGTAATGAGATCGGCGAGGTTCAGCCGGCCCGTGCGCAGCAGCTCAAAAAACAGCCGGCCCTCTTCCGCATACGTATAGCGCTGAGGGCTGATATCCCGATCCGGCAGTACGCTGATGTGGGCGCCGATGAGCGTCAAGCGGCGCGCCTGCGCTGCGGAGTAGATGTCGATGTTGCGTCCCAGACCGCGCGCGCTTCCCAGCAGCACGACGGTGCCACCGGGTCGGGCACAGTTCATGGCCGTCACAACCGCGCCGGGAGTGCCAACGGCCTCAATGACGATATCAGCGCCGATGTCCTCGAGACGTGGATTCTCCTTCAACGCCACGAAGTCGTCGAGATGACCGTCGCGCAATGCACCGTGGACACGGTTTCGTGACGACGCAACACCACACAGCCACGCGGCGCCGCACGCACGCGCCAAGCGGTTCGAAACCTGACCAATCAAGCCCTGGCCAACGACAGCGACGCGATCGCCGGGCTGGATCATCGCGCGTCGAATCCCTTGCAGCGTAATGATCCCCAACTCGATGAAACTCGCGTTTTCGTCGCTGACACCGTCGGGCACGGCGAACAGACTGATCGATGACATCACGCCGCGATTGGCGTGCGGCATGCGGCCCGCGACGCGTCCGCCGGGCATGATGCCCTTGACGGCGGAGCCGACGGCTCGCGCTGTGCCTACGGCCGAATATCCCGGTGGAAACGGAAACATTCCACGCGGCACTCCCGGAAGACCGCAGAGAACCGCCGTCTCAGTGCCGGGGCTCACGAGCGTGCAATGTGTTTCGACGAGAACCTCATCGGGCGCCGGCCCGAGAAATTCATACGACTCGAGATTCGCGATCTCGAGCTCGAGAAATTCGACGCGTTTCCCTTGATAGACACTTCGCCGCTCGCGTATCGCCCGCGACCGCAGTTCGGTGTAGAAGTACGCCGACTTGACGAACGGCTTCGCGTCCTCGGGAAGCTTCGCGTAGATCGACTTCAGTGCCGCCATCGGACTCAGATTCATGATTTTGCTTGACCGGTTTCAGGAGGAACCGCAACGCTGGTGGCACCGGGCGCCAGCTCGGATGTATGTGCCCGTCGTGCAGAGGCCTTTGCCGCGAGCAACCGTACGTAAATATCTTCCGTCGCGCGCACCATCTGCTCGTCGGTGTAGTGCGATTCAACGCGACGACGGCCGCGCGCCCCATAGCTCTCGCGCTCAGGGTTCTCGAGCAAGGAGATGATTGCGTCGGCGAGCGGTCCGGAACTGTGCGCCGGCACCAGCAAGCCAGTCTCACCTGCCACAACGATGTCGCTTAGCGGGCGGATGTCGGACGCCACGACGGGCAACCGACTCGCCATGGCCTCGATCAGCGCAATCCCGAAGGCCTCGCTGATCGAGGGGAACACGAACACGTCCATCATCGCCATCAACTCCGGGACGTCGGAGCGCGCACCCGCGAAACACACCTTCGAGCGCGCCGCCGCCGGCAGCTGGTCCCATAGCGTCTTTCGCAGTTGCCCATCGCCAACGAAGAGGAATTGCGCATCGGGGCGCCGCGCCAGCACTTGCGGAATCGCCTCCACGAGGTACCTGTGGCCTTTGGCCTCGACCATCCTGCCAACCGTTCCGACCACGGGTCGCTGGGGATCAAGTCCGAGCTCGCGTGCCAGCGCAGCCGAGCGCGGCACATCGAACCGATGCAGCGCGACGCCGTTATTGATCACCACACCGACACCAGGGCGCATTCGCTCCTGGGCACTCGCGACGTCGAGCTGAAATGCCGAACAGCAAATGACCGCACCGGTCCATCGGCCGAGGAATCGGTCGGTGACGATGTGGCGCGTCGTCTTCCACTGCCCCATGTTGTGCAGTGACTTCACCATCACCGGCACACCCGCGAGTCGGGCCGCAACGCGGCCAATGACGTCTGCTGGAAATATGTGTGTGTGGACCACGTCGTACTGCGAAGCGCGGAGCATGCCCGCGAGCCTCAAGATCTGGCGAACGCTATAGGGCATCAGACGGCGACGATAATCCCACGCACCTTCGAGCCACACCACGCGGTAGCCGAGCCGCTCGAGCTCGGGCTGCATGTCGCCGCCTTCGTTGATGCAGTACACGTCCATCTCGAAACGGGTGCGATCCAACGCGCGGCCGATGGTGGACACCACGGCTCCGCCACCGCCGAGCTCAAGCCCAGTGATGATCTGAGCGACGCGTATCCGTCGGGATGGGACGCCCATAGGGAGTGCCGCATGGCGCGGGCCCTCGGCGCCCGAGC
>DATCXH010001112.1:0-2256 GCA_036565925.1 Vicinamibacterales bacterium | reverse complement strand
CCGCCAATCAGCAGATAGGCGTTGCGAAGGCTGCGTTCTATCCCGACCTGAGTTTCGGCGGCAGTGCCGGTTCGCAGGCTGTCGCGATTGCTGAACTCTTCACGGCGCCAACGCGGTTGTGGTCGGTCGGCGCGCAGCTCGCTGAGACGCTCTTCGACGGCGGAAAACGTCGCGCGCAGGTCAAGGTGACCGAGGCGACCTACGACACGACCGTCGCGAACTACAAAGAGACGGTGCTCACCGGTTTCCAGCAGGTGGAGGATGCGCTGTCCGCGCTGCGTATCCTGGCGCAGGAGACTGAAATCGTCGATCGAGCCGTGGTCGCGGCGCAGCAGTCGCTCGACATCTCGACGACGCAGTATCGCGGCGGCCTGATCAACTATCTGCAAGTCATTACCGCGCAGACCAGCCTCCTGCAGAACCAGCGCGACCAGGTCGATCTCCGCACGAAGCAGTCGCTGGCCAGCGTGTCGTTGATTCAGGCGCTCGGCGGCGGATGGAGCACGTCGCAGCTGCCCACCACTCAAGAGGTGCGGCGCTGACCGGAAGGACGATCCTTCCCGTCGAGCGCAATGACCACGACGGTCCGGTCGTCAGTCCAGTCATCGACGCCTCGCGGCCCGCGGCCCTCGCGCGCATCAGACATCACGGCGTTGCAGATCGCTTGCGCCGATCGTCCGTTGCGCACGGCGTCCGCGATCACGGCTCGCCATGGTCGCGAGGGATCGTCGAAGGCTTCTGTGACTCCGTCCGTGACGAGCGCGCACACATCTCCCTCGATCAGGTCCAGCCGTTCCTCGGTATAGACCGAGTCCGCCAGCAGGCCAAGAGGCGGTCCACCTTCGGTCAACTCGTGGTTTCCTCGATCGCGAACGAGGATGCCTGGCGGATGGCCGGCATTTGTATAGGTCAACGTTCGCCCCACGAGATCGACTCGTGCGATCAAGCAGGTCACGTAGGGTTCGCCATGCCACTCTCCGTAGAGGGCTGACGACATACGAGAGGTGAGATCGGCAGGGCTCTGCGTGTCGTGCGCGACGTGTCGAAACGTGAAACGCAGCAGCGTGAGCGCCATGGCCGCCGAGATGCCTTTGCCGGAGATGTCCGCGATCAGCGTGAGTCGAACGCCCGGAGCAGGGTCGATGAAGTCGAAGAAGTCGCCGCCGATCCGGCCGGCAGGCGTCAGCAGGGCGGCCCATTCGAAGCCATCGATGGGGCCGGGGACCGGCGGCAACAGCCGTCGCTGCATGGCTTCCGCCATCGACAATTGAGATTGGATAACGAGCTCAGTCCGCTCGTGCTCTGTCAACGCGCGCCGCGTCGCCCGCAGATGCAGCCAGAGGTAGACGGCGATGCCGAGCGCGCCCGAGAGGACGGCGTCGCTGATCCAATCCAGTTCGAGTTCGGTTGGCTGAAGGACACTGATTAGTGTGGCTTCGGTCAGCCCCGCAGCCGCGTAGAACGCGACTGTGACGACGAGTGCAAGCGCGAGGGCTCGACCGGCGAACGCCGCCGATGAAGAGCCGTTCGAACCCTCGCGTGCGTCGATCATCTACTGCCTGTTCAGAAGTAGACGATCAACCTGCGGTCGGAGTCTGGACTGGAGCACTCGTCTGTCCAGGCGCCAGCCGCTCCATGTTCTCGTTCATCTTGACGGTTGAATCCGGTCGCACGTAGACATCCTGCGTCACGGTTCGGAATCCATCAAGGTAGAACGTGATGGTGTGACCACCAGGCGCGACGTGCAGGCGATGCAGCGCACCGTCGAAATCGCTGACGCGGCCGGCGTAGTAGCCATCCACATAGACCGCGGCGTCCTTCGGCGTCACTTCCGTGCGGATGTTGGATTCTGGATACGCGTTGTAGGCGTAGGGATACGCATACGTGTACGGCCCCCACGGTCCCCAGAACGGATCGTATGCGAACGGTCTGTGCACGACGACTCGAGGCGCCACCACAAACCCGTGGCGCGGTGACGCACTGGCGGCGACGGCCCCCAGCGTCGTGAGACCGACGGTGAAAATGACGACTGTCTTCGTGATAGCACTCATAAAGCCTCCTGAGGACGATGTCCAATCGGCGAGCGCTTCTACTCAGTTGGACGAGTGTTGCGCGGCGCGCGACATGACAGCGCGATTAATTCTGATTAATCGTGCGGGGTCAGACCCCATCACAGTTCTGCTCTACAATCCGTGCCTTCGATGATGAGGTGTGCTCGCATGAGATTCCCAATCACTGCATGTGTCGCGGTGATGT
>DATCXH010001245.1:0-8291 GCA_036565925.1 Vicinamibacterales bacterium | reverse complement strand
CGTCGCGCTGGCGAGTAGTCGGAGTGTCATGCCGCGATTATGTGCCACACGTGGGACGACGTCGCCCCGATCTGTGCCGAAGGCGAGAGGTTCGTGGAGAAGCTGAGGTAACTCCGTCACCGTTCCTAAAACTCGAACTGCGCGTTGAATCGCAGGGCTCGAGGATTGAGCACCGTCGTCGGCTGCATCCATCGCGCGCCAACAGTCGCAAAATCGAAGACTGTCTCAAATGCGGTCGGCGCGTTCGCGTTGAACAGATTGTAGAGATCCAATCCGACGTTCAGACGTTTGCCGCCGAATCGCAACACCTTGGCCACGCGCAAGTCGGTGACGTTGATGCGATCGCCATAGATCGCGCCCGGAGCCACCAGATTCACGCTCTGCTGCGCCAGGCCCGCCCGTAGTGGTACACCAGTCGCCGTGAGGAACTGTGCCGGGGTCATCTGGTATGTGGCGATCCGGGATCCACCATTGGTCGCGACCGTCGTCGGTGCGGGTTGTGCGTTCGGTTGCGACCGGACGATGACACTGAGGAGCACGTCCACTTTCGGCATGGTGTAGCTGGCGAGGCCGCGCAGTTGCGTCAGCCACGGCTCGTTGAAGTTGCATGTCGGCTGGCCGTCGACAACGACCATCGGTCCGCCGAACCGCGCGGTCTCGATCTCACAGGTATCGTTCACGCCACGGCCGGTGCTGGTTCCGGCCTGAACGAAAAGCTCCTGTCGCACACGCGCGCTGAACGACAGATCCACACCGTGCCAGTAATGCGTCTCGTCGCCGAAGTCCTTGTTGGTGGTGTAGTACGGATCGGACACACCAACCGCCTGAAGGGCGTTGCGCACGAGGAACGTCACCGGATAACCCCCGCCGTCAGGAAGAAGCGCATGGCGAGGAGCCGTCAGCGTCACCCGATCCCAGTCGGCGGAGGTCAGTGCGGCGTTGTGCGTCGTGAAAAAGTTGTTCCACCAGCGCCGGTTGTAACTGACATCCACCGACATCTGCGGTGCGATCTCGTGCTGGAGACCAACGCCGACCTGCCAGTCTCGGTTCCGCACGCCCCAGCCCTCGAGGACCTCCGGGTTCACGCGTGTGGTCGCGACCGATGCCCCCCAGTTCAGGTTTGACCACGGCCCGCATTCGAGATTGGCGACCGGATTCAGAAAGTCGCATTGTGCGATCCGGTCGCCGTTCGGATCGGTCCACGAGCGATTGATACTCGAGACCAGCGTCGTCGCCGGGTTCTTGATCGTGTAAACCTCACCAGAGAAGACGCCCTGCAGGTACTGACCAATGTTCATTCTGACAGCGGTCTTCCCATTGCCGAACAAGTCGTACACTGCGCCGCCGCGCGGCGTGAGGTCCCGATAGCCCTTCACACCCTCTGTGCGGGGAAAGATGTTCGCGGGGCCAAACTGATGCGCCTCGAGGATGCCGTTTTCATCACCCGGGCTCCAACTTGACGCCATCTCGAAACGCAGTGCACCTTGCAGGGTCAGGCGGCCGCTGGTCCACGAATCCTGGACGTAGAAGGCGCCGTAGCGGATACGGTCGCTGACCCGCGTCGGCCCGACGCGCGTGTTCAACTGAATCGGCGCGCCGTTGTTGAACGTGTAACTGAGTTGCTGTGCAACCTGTGTGGTGGTCTTCGCCACCATGAAGCCGCCTTGATGCCCGAACTTGAGGTTGTTGCTGCCCGACACGTAGGAGACCGCAGCCCGCCAGGTCGCGTGCTTCTGGTTCTGCGATGGCTGTGCGAGCCATCCGCGATACTGGTAATTGGCGAACGGTACACCCGCGTTGGTCGACTGCTCGGTAACGGGAATCAGGTTGGTGATCGCACCATCCGGCATCACGTCGCCCCATCTGACGCGGAACTCCGAGTAGCCACTCTCGAACAACAAGCGGTTCGAGACGGGCGACGTCCACGTGTACTGCACGATGCTCAACGGCGCGTTCCAGATCGTGCCCGACTCGGGTGATGTCGTCGCAACGCCGGGACCGATGCCAGGGCCCGACGCAGTCCAACCGTCGCCGGGGCTGCGGCATTCGTCGCTGTCTCTGACCACTGCCGAACCGCTGCAGTTCATCGTGTAGTCGGCGTAGAAACCGACCTTGTTGCGCGGAGTGACCTGACCCGTCAGGCGGGCGCTGTTGACCCAGCGGCTCGTGGCGTTCCGGACACGCAGGCTCTCGTCCCTCGCCCAGGTCCATACGCTCGCGTTCCCGACATTTCTATTCCCGTACTGATTCTGCGTTTCCTGGTAGTTGCCGGTCGTGCGGGTGTTCGCGAAGAACCAGATGCGGTCGCGTTTGATCGGGCCGCCGAGTGAGAAGTTGCTGTCCCAATTCTTCAGAACGGCTGGCGTATCGACGAATCCCAGCGCACGCAGCTCGTCATCGATGTTGGAGGCTTGCCCCCACTTGCCGGCCCAGCTTCCAAAGTAATTGCCGCTGAAATTATTGCCGCCGGTCTTGGGAATGATGTTGAACGACGGCGCACCGCGGTCGGCCTCGCCCAGGCCGCCGGAGATCGACACCTGCACTTCGATCGAGTTGTTCATGTCGTAGGCGTAGTTCGACACGCCGCCGCCGTTGAACGGTGACCCGACGTTGAGGCCATCAATCTGAACGACGCCCTCGTTGGCTCGGCCACCACGAGCGGCAAAGAAGTTGGTGTTCGTGGCAAGGCCGCTGTTGAAGCCGGTGGCCTGGATAGCGGGCAACGCGGCCAGGTAGTTACCATAGCCTCGAGACGCCGGCAGCGCGCGCACGACCTCGCCGCTCAGCACCGTTTGCTGCCGCGCCGTCTGCAGGTCAACGACAGGCGTCTCACCGGTGACGGTGATGCTCTCCGACACAGTTCCCACACGTAACTCGGCGTTGATGGTCGTGACACCGCCGCCGGTCAGTTCCACTCCATCTCGCACCAAGGTGGTAAAGCCCGGAAGCAAGAACGTGATCTTGTAAACGCCGGGTGGGAGATTGGGAATCTGATACTGGCCGTTGCCGTCAGTGACGGCAACTCGGATTTTTTCGATGAGCGCCGGGCTCGATGCCTCGGTGGTGACACCGGGTAGCACGGCGCCAGACGTGTCGCGCACGCTGCCAGCTAGCGTCTGAGCCGAGGCCACTCCACATGTCAGGAAGCCGAAACCCACGGAAAGGAACAGCGTCTTCGCGAATCGTGTCATAGCGCGCTCCTTGGGACATGACGTCGCCGGTGTCACCCGCTATTGGCGCCCAGTCGCCGGAGCCGCTGGCTGATTCCCCCAAGGGCGCGTGGCACATCCTAACGCCGCTGCGGAGGCCGCCCGCACGAAGTGTTCGCTCAAATTCACGTCAAGGAAGTCTGCGACGTGCGAGAACGAGCTGACTGCATCCCTCGATCACGTCCAGAACCTCTGATACTCGCGCGGCCGACTACGCCAGATGAACCACCCCAGCGCACATCATGAAGACGAGAGCACCGTCGCGTGTCGAGATCATCATCGCGACCGTGCCCGGCAGGGTCGAACGTGCGAGACACCGCCGCATTGCAGCGTGGCGCGCCCGCTAAAACGTCATCCTCGCGCCGAAGGTAAAGAACCGCATCTGATTCAGCGCGACGTTGGTGACCTGGCCGAACTGCGTGCTGGTCGGATTCAGATTCGCGCCCTGCCACTGCTGGCGATTGAACAGGTTCTGCGCATCGACTCGAAGCTGCCAGGTCCGGTTCCCGCCTGCCCGGAAGTTGCGCTGAATGGACATATTCGTGAACATCAGCGACTGGCCACGCACGTCGTCGATCCGGAACGGGAACGCGCGTGTTTGAAAGGCCGCCGGGACCTTCGCCGGATCGCGTTCGAAACCCGCATCGATGTTGAACCACCGCTCGCGTGTCGGATCGTCGAGCGCGATGTCGTCGAGGTCCCCGTTGAAGAAGATGTTCTGACCTCCCCAATCAAGGAGCGCACCAGGTTGGTATTCCCAGGTGCCTGTCACCTGCCAGTTGCCAGCCAGTGCGCCCAGCACCCCACCCTCTGTCAGGAACTGACGGCCGCGACCAAACGGCAGCTCGTAGCTGGCGACTCCAGCCAGGCGCCATGGACGTGCATCGTTGCTTCCCTGCCACAGCGTTGGCTCGCGGTCGAACTCTTCGACGGTGCGGTTGTATCGCACTCTGTTCGCGTTGAAGGACAAGAACCCGGTGAGCCCGTTGCTGAACCGCCGATTCACCTGCACTTCGATCGAATGCAACTTCGACGCGCCGAGCGGCAGGTTGCCGTACAGCAGCCCTCCTGCGAGGCCGGTCATGAAGCCAAACGGGCGCAGCAGGCGGTTGCGCTGAATCGTCGCCGAGGAGAAGGTCGGATTGGACGCCAGACGCTGATAGAGCACCGGGTCAGTCGTCCTCAGAAACGCAAAATTGTTGATGAAGTACGGATTCGCCACCTGCGCCGTGAGATACGTGTTCGCGGTCGTGTTCCTCGTGTTGCTTGCGTCCCAGTACTCCTCCGGCAGATAGTCCTCGCGAATGGTCATCGGGAGCTTGTCGTTGTAGGCGCCGGCGTACGCCACTTCGACGCTGAATCTCGAGGCAAGTTCTCGCTGGATGGACACTCGCCACCGCTGCTGGCGCGCATGATCGCGCAAGCCGTTCTCCGTCGTGAGGCTCCCGCCGAGCAGCGAATTCACACCAAGCGTGTCACCGACCACCGGGTCCCACCGGGTGCCGTCGGCGCGGACCGGGAACGGATCGAAGCTCGTGGCACCGCTCGCCGGCGTGGCCCACTTGAACGTGCGCCCCAGATCGTCAGAGATCGTCGACGTGGTCGTCACGCTGTAGCCGGCTTGCGCCGCGACGTAGTCGGAGGCATTCAGTGTGTCGTAGTAGAGACCATAGCCCCCCTTGAGCACGGTGCGCTCGCCGATCAAGTACGAGCTCGACACGCGCGGCATCCACATGGCCCGCCCCTTGTAGGCGGCGCCAGACTGGCCGGAGTCGTTGGCGTAAATCGGACCGCCGAGGACCGTCAGCGTGGCGGGCATTCCCGGCTGATTCTGGAGGCCGCTCGCGATGTACGCCGCCTGGGCCGCGTCGGTGATCGCGAGCTTGGCGGTGGGATCGAATCCGACGATCATCTGGCCGTTCTTCTCCTTCACACCGGTCTCGTACTCGAACCGAAGACCGGTATTGAGGGTGAAGCGGCCAAAACGCCAGGTGTCCTGGGCAAAGGTCCCCATCCAGTAGTTGCTGAAGCTCGATGGCAACGTGTTGTTGATGGTCGCCGTCGTCGGCAGCCCGAGTTCGAAGGCGGCGAGCGACAGCCCGAGATTGCTCGGCGTGAGCGCGGCCTCGTCGCTGAACTGCCGCGTGTAAGTGCGATCGAAATTGAGCTGTCCCGATCGATTGCCGCCACCGGTGCGCTCGCGCTGGGCGCGCCGAACATCAACACCACCATGCAACGTATGGCGGCCCTTCACTGAGGTGATTGCCGACTGGCCCTGCATATGCGTCGCGGTGTCGCCATCCGACAACCCGCCGCCAAACGGCTGATACCCGCCGATGGTGATCGAGGGCAGCGTACAGCCGCCATTTGACGAGCAAAACTCGTCTAGGTACGAAGGCAGCCCGACATCGGTCGGCTTGTACTGGCTGAGCCCGCGGAACTCGTCGATCTGATTGAAGCGATTGGTTGCGACGCTCGTGTCGAGCACGGTCGTTCCGATCGCGCGCGTCCAGGTGCCCGTGTACGACCACTGGTAACGTGAACGATCGGCGGAATGGATCCGCAGCGCCGGATCGGGCGCCGCGTACGTCCAGTCGCTCACATACTCGAGGAAGGTGATTCCGCTGGTACGGAAGAAGAAGCGATCCTTCGACGACGCGTTGAAGTCGACCCGGAAGCCGTACTGCTGGCTCTTCGGCGAATCGGGCTCGCCGCCACGGTAGAAGTTGTTGAGTGGCTGCTGGCCATTTTCGATGAAGTTCTGATTCGGCTTCGGCAGCATCTTCGAGTACAGGGCCACCAGCGGGTTCTTGTACGAGCCGTCCGGGTTGAAGATGCGATCGCGCGGGATGACGTTGTTCGGAAACGGATCCCGGATCATGCGCGTCGGGTTGGTCGGATCCGGCCGCGTCGTCAGCGGATCGTAAATCTGATACTGCGCCGGGTTGGGCAATCTGAGCAGGTCCGAAAAATCGCCCTGCAGGTGCCTGTCGTTGGCAGGGATAGTGAGTGTTCCCTGCGTCTTCCCTGGAATGGCATCGTTGGCGTACGAGTAGTTCGCGAAGTAGAACAGCTTGCCGCGGCCATCCACGACTCCTGGAATCCGCACCGGACCGCCGGAGGTCAGCGACAGGTTGTGCGAACGCCCTTTCTCGAACTCGCTCTTGGCGCGGTCGTCGAACGTCGCTTTCTGTTGCGCCGTCAACGCGTTCAATTTGTTCGACCAGTACTGATAGTTGACCGTGCCGCGATGCGTGTTCGTGCCGGCGCGCGTCATCATCGAGATCTGCAGGCCGAGACCGTGGCCAACCGAGGCGTCGAAGTTCGCCGACTCGACGCGCATTTCCTGAATCATGTCCGAGTTGGGCGACGCGGCGATGCGCCGATTGCTACCGTTGTTGTTCGCGCCGTCGATCGTGTAGTTGTTGCCGCCGACCGGCGGGGTGAGCGGGTTCTGCGTGCCGGCCAGAGGCAGACCGAGCAAGGAGCCCGCCGACAGCGAGGTGTTGTCCACGTAGCCCTGCGACACCGCCGTTTGCGCGTCGTTGACGTTCACACCGGGCGAGAAGCGCGACAGCGTGATCGGCATGTTCGAGAACATCGGCAGGCTCTCGACGAGACGGCTGTCGAAGTTCGCGCCCGAGGACAAGGAGTTGGTGTCGAGTATCGGCGTCTCCGCCCTGACGACGACCTCTTCACTGATCTGGCCGACCTCCAGCATGAACGGTACCGTCAACTGCTGGCCGACGCCGAGAACGATGTTGCTGCGCGTCGCGGATTTGAAGCCCGTCATCTGCACCGTGACTTCGTACGTGCCAGCATTGAGCAGCGGTGCCTCGAAGTAGCCGGAGTCATTGGTGACGATGGTCTGGCTCACCTGCGTCTCGACGTTGGTGATCTTCACCGAGGCGCCGGGAACGACGCCTTGTTCGTCACGGACAGTGCCGGAGATGTTGCCGCGAGTTTCCTGCGCGGCCGCGGCGCACGGCAGCAGGATCCCGAGAAGGAAAAGGCACAACGCTGGTCTCATGCGTCCTCCCGATTTACGACTTCGTCATGAGCACCTTCGTCACTTCCTCGAAGGCTGCCTTCGGCTGTCGTTGGCGATCCCAGAGCAGTGGATGGTTCATACGTCCGCGGTTGAGCCACGAGTCGCCGTCGCTCACTCCCCAGAACGTCACGCGCGTGATGTCGTCTCGATGCTTCAGAAAGACGCG
The DNA here is from genome assembly GCA_036565925.1 of Vicinamibacterales bacterium. Lineage (GTDB taxonomy): Bacteria > Acidobacteriota > Vicinamibacteria > Vicinamibacterales > UBA2999 > Gp6-AA40. The sequence continues at coordinate 865 of DATCXH010001245.1, read as the reverse complement.
GAAGGCGTTGGCGTAACAGCGCGCGAGTGCCTGCTGCACGTTATCGGGCAGCCCGTCGACATACGGATTGGCCGCGGGTTCACGAGGCTGACCTGGCGCTGGCGGTGCGGTCGGCGGCAACAGGTTCACGTCCAGCTCGGTGATCATCACCTTGACACCTGTCGCGCGCAGCTCGGTGATCGTCTGGTCGATCTCCGTCGTCGTCGGCGATTCGAGACGCCAATGACCCTGCTCGCCGACGGCATCGATGCGCAGACCACGCTGCTGCAACTCCTTGATGATGCGGATGGTACCGACGCGCTTGGCGGGCCTCGTCGCGAGGTTGTAGTCGTTGTAGTACAGCTCGGCGCCGGGATCAGCCTGGTGTGCGAACTCGAATGCCTTGGCGATGTAGTCGTCGCCGATCCCGCGGCGCCACGGCGAGTCGCGCAGTGTGCCGTCGTCGTTCAGGGCTTCGTTCACGACGTCCCAGCCGCGAATCTTCCCTTTGTAGCGGCCGACGACCGTGGCGATGTGCATGCGCATGCGCTCGAGCATCGTCGCGCGATCGGCGAGACCGCCGTCCGTCGCGGCCCAGACCCAGGCCGGCGTCTGCGAATGCCACACCAGGGTATGGCCGATCACCGCCATGCCACGATCGAGGCCGAAGGCCACATACCGGTCCTGCGCATCGAACGTAAAGCGATCGGGCTGGGGGTGAAGGCTCTGAAATTTCAGCAAGTTCTCCGGGCTGATCGCGTTGAACTGCCTGGTGACGAGATCAACCGCGACGCCATCGCGGCCGTCGCTCTGGTTTTGATTGATCGCCACGCCGATCAGCCAACCGTTCGGAACAAGGTCCTTGAGCGCAACAGGCTGGGCCGCC